>JBCBSO010000239.1:0-6506 GCA_039819205.1 Actinomycetota bacterium | reverse complement strand
CGATCTGCAACCCGGTAAGCCGCAAGAGATCCCGGCCGCCCCCATCCGTTCCGAGCGGGAAGCCGGCATCGGACCCGGCGATCCCAGAGGGCGGCAGGCCCGGCGGCCCGACCGCCGAGACGCCACCCGCCACCGCGCCGTCCCTCAGCGCCGTCGAGTGGTGTGCGCGAACCGACACTGAATCGGTCGGCGACGTCGTCAGCACGGAGATCGTCGAGGCGTCGGGCCTCGTGGCCAGTCGGAGTCACCCAGGTGTCTTCTGGACGCACAACGACGGGCCGGACACCCGGCTGTTCGCAATCGGTGAGGACGGCAGCGACCTCGCGGTGTTCGATGCGGGTGCCGCGGGTGCGGGTACTGCATTGGACATCGAAGACATCGCACTGAGCTACCGCGACGGCGCCCCCGAACTGTTGATCGCTGACATCGGTGACAATCGGCTCGAGCGGGAGTCGATTCAGTTCATTCGTTTGCCTGAACCCGATCCTGCGTCACCAGGGCAGATCGAAGAGGTGGAGGTCGTCGAGTTCGTCTACCCCGACGGCCCGCACAACGCCGAGACGCTGCTGGTCGACGACGATGCCGGGCTGTTCTTCATCATCACGAAGGATCAGGAGGAGGCGACCGGCGCTCGCGAGGGGCTCGGTGAGACGTTGCCGGCGATGATCTACGAGGGGCCACTCGGTGCTACAGCAGGTGCTGGCCCAATCGAGCTCGTCGCTCGCGGGATGCTCGACATGCCTGCGCTGAGCGACGAGGCCACCCAATCTCCGGCGCACCCGTTTGCCCTGCTGGGTGCGGCCGGTGTTGCGACGGGCGGCGATCTGGCGGCGGATGGATCGCTGATCGCGCTACGCACCTACGAGACCGTGTGGTTGTGGGACCGTCCGGCGGGGACGAGCATCCCTGACGCGTTGCAGGGCACCCCGTGTGAGATCACCGCAGTGTTCGAGCCGCAGGGCGAAGCGGTGGCGTTCGCTGGAGATCGGCTCGTCACCATCGGAGAAGGCGACAATCGTCCGATCAACGTGCTCGCTCGATGATCGGTGTGGGCCCATCGTGGGCCCGAGCCGTCGGTTAGACCGACACCGTGTTCGCCGCCGGGATGTGCGGCAACAAGAGATACGAGGCCCGATCGCCGCCCGTGTAGATGGAGTGCGTTCCCTGGTTGACCTCGTGTGAGTAGGCATGGCCGAGCGCGGGATGCTCGAAGAGGTCAGTGCCCTGCACGACTAACTGCAGGGACTCTCCAGCCCCGAAACGCGTGCTGCTTGGCAGTATCTCGATGTCGACGGGAACGATCTCTTGCGGGCTGATCGGTTGGGGGTAGTCGTGTCGTAGCACCGGCTGCCACTCGGTCGAGCGCTCTTCGTCGAGGGCGCGCTCGGACACCCGGAGCCAGCCCTGGGCGACCGGTCCTTTGGTGTAGCCCGCCTTGGCGTAGAAGTGCACCTCGTCGCCAGCTGCGTCGAACTTGCGGATCCCGACGAACAGATCCATGTCGGTCCCCTCCGTTGTCGACACCCACAGCCGCAGCGTCATGTGCCCGGTGAGCTCTGTTTCCTCGTCGAAGGTGACGGTGAACGTTGCCCCATCGGTTAGCGGCGCATACGACGCCACCGCCGGCGCGGCTGGTGGCTCCACGACGAGCTCGCCGTTTGCGCCATCGAGATACCACCGCCGGTACTCCGTCCGTGCGATCGGCCATTCGTGTTCGAACCGCACGGCGCGTTCGGTGAGCGTGTCGCGCACCTCCAGGCGCACCGTTGGACGCGCGAGCAACCCGCTGTCGTCACCTTTTAGGAAGTGATCGAAGAACTGCTGCTGGCACTCGATCGCCTCCGGGCCGTAGAAGGTCGACCACTTCGGCTGGCCGTGAGTGAACAGCCACTTCTGTGTTGCCGACGTCTGGGCGAAGCCGCCGAACGAGCCGCGGGTGTGCATGCCGTGATCCGACCACGTCGCCGCGACCAGCACCGGCACCTCGGAGAGCTCGGGGCGGATGAATTGCTGCTCGCGGATGCCCGTCATGGCCTGTGGGTCGCGATGGAGCATGGCGAAGAGCTCATGTTCGGGAAGCGGTGGCGTGTTGGCGAGCCCGTTCACACGATTGAGCCAGAACTTGGTGAACGAGGTCTCTGGAACACCGCCGTGGTACAGCACCTCGCGGAAGCTGTCGGTCTGCCCCTCCCACGGGATCATCGCCTTGAGACCCGGCGGATTCAGGCCCGCCGCGGCCCACTGTGCGATCGCCAGGTACGACACCCCGACGGTGCCGACGTTGCCGTTGCTCCACTCCTGCGAGGCCGCCCACTCGATGACGTCGTAGAAGTCCTCGGCATCTTGTGGGCTCAGCACGCTCGCGTCGCCGCCCGACTGGTGGTACCCGCGCACGTCGAGGTAGACGACGGCATACCCCTCGGGCACCCAGGTCGCCGGATCTGGGCCCTCCCATGTGGTCCACGGGCTGACGACGATCACGCCGTTGTCGAAGTCGGGATCCTCGGCGTAGTCGGCTGCCTCCGGGTAGGTGTCGGGGCCGAGGTCTTTGCCGTAGGCCGTGAGCACGAGGACCACCGGGTATTCGCCCGCCGTTGCTGGCCGGAACACTTTGGTCGACAGCCGTGTGCCGTCACGGACGATCACTCCGACGTCGGGCTCGACGATCACTTCATCGGCGAGGGATGACACGTCACGAACGTGGATGGTGTTGTTGAGTTCGACGGCTGCTCCGGTCGTGGATTCGGGCATCGCGACAGAATAGAGGATTTCCTCTAATTTGTCGACGTCGTTCGGCGAACGTCGGGCAGACTGGGTTGGTGCCGAGCGAACCCAAACAGGCGCGGAGCGTGGCATCGATGCACCGGATGCTCGATGCCGCCGAGGTGTTGCTCGACGCTGGTGGGACGGACGCGCTGACGGTAGACGCCGTCGTCCGCGACGCCGACGCATCGATCGGCTCGTTCTATGCCCGATTCGGCGACCGGCAGGGACTGGTCGTCGCGCTTCAGGATCGGTTTCTTCGCCGGCTCGACGAGTCACTCGGCCCGGCGTTCCAGCCGGCGGACGACTCCGATCTGGAAACCGCCCTCGGGTACGTCGTCGCCAGCTTCCTCGCCGCGTTCCGGTCGAATCGGCAGGCGTTCGTGGCGTTTGTGCTGGTCAACCGCTCTGAGCCGCCGATGCGAGCACGCGGTGCACGCGCAAGTTTCGCCGCGGCATCCGCGATCGCTCGCCTCCTCGAACGGCACGCCGACGAGGTTGCGCACCCCGACCCCGAGCTCGCCGCCGACGTCGTGTACCGCACGCTCTTCGCCATGGCGATGCAGACAGTGATGTTCGACGACGGCGAGATCAGTCGCCACGTGGTTACCGACGATGAGCTGGCGAGGGAGACCACACGGCTCGTGCTCGCGTACCTCCGTGCGCCCTGAGCCACGAGTTCGATCGAGGGGATCACGATCAGCGCGAACTGTAGCTGCGGTGGGCTGCGGGGCTGGCCTGACTCGACATCGACGATCGCAACGGCCTTGCGCTCGTCAAGGCGGCGTATGTCGATGGCCAGCCGCGATTCGCCGTCAACTCGTGTCGGCCTACTTCGACAACCCCACGGTTGGGTTGCCAAGCGTGAGCGGACTGATCGTGAGCGCGCATCGAGTTCGTGTTCGTCGGAACGGAGATGGGCGGCCGCTCCAGTGCCGCGCGACAATCGAGGCGATGGCTGTGACGATCGGCCCAGAAGACCCGACCCTCCCCGAGATCGTTGACCTGCTCGAGGCGCATCTGGAGTTCACGCGTGGCGCGTCGCCTCCCGATCACGTGCATGCACTCGATCTTGACGGACTCGTGCACGAGTCGGTCTCATTCTTCGCCGGCCGCGAAGACGGAGAACTTCTGGGAGTGGGCGCCTTGCGAGAACTCGGCCATGGTCGGGCTGAGATCAAGTCCATGCATACCACGAAGTCAGCGCGCGGACGCGGGGTCGGTCGAGCGATGCTCGAGCATCTCATGCGTACGGCGCGCGGACGAAACATCAGTTGGCTCGGTCTTGAGACCGGCAGCATGGACGAGTTCGCTCCAGCTCGACGCCTCTATCGATCCGCTGGATTCAGCGACTGCGAACCGTTCGACCGCTACACGACCAATCCATTCAGCGTGTGCATGAGCACCGAGCTATCCGAGCCCGAATAGTTGAGGGTCGCCTCGACGACGTCGGTCACTTCCTCCAGGTTGACCGGCCCGCCGCCTACGCGGTGGCAATCGTTCGTCCCTATCAAGGGAGGCGCCGGTCGTCGCGGACGAACGCGCCTGGCGGGGAGTCGGTCTCGCCGTCAGCGCCCTGGAAGATGTTCGTTACGACGGCAAGTCCGATCGCGCCGCCGAGCAGCCGCGCCGCGAGGTTTACGTCCGATGCGGTTCCAGCATCGTCAGGCCCAACCGGGCCGACCGCCGTCGCTGCGATCAGCGCAACGCACAGACCAAGGCCACAACCGGCGATGAAGAGTGGCGCGAGCAGCGCAGCCAGCGACATGTCCACATCGAGGAGCGCAGCAAGCGCTCCGACCCCGACCGCCATCAGGGCGTAGCCGGCGCTCATCACTCGCGAGGCATCGGTGCGTTCGGCGAGCGCCGTCATGCCGGCGACCGTGAACCTTGCTGGGCGCCGTCGACGGATCTGGGCTGTGTGGGGGCCGCTCCGACCTGAATCTGGGTCGGTCGGTAGGCTCGGTTTGTGTCGTTGTCCGCGGCCGCCGGGCCCCAGCGTCATCCGTGGAATGAGGCGTTCTCGTGGCGGGTGGGCACGCCTCCGTTTCAGTCGCTGACCGTCGCTCAGGTCGAGCAGTTCGACCGCGACGGCTTCGTCGTCGTGCCCGACGCGTTCGATGCCGAACGACTCGCGCCGGTGATCGCGGAGATCGACGAGGCCATTGCAACGGTCGATGCGCTCCTCGAGCAGCGCGCTGATGGGCGGATCGCCATCGCCGAGGCAGGGGCGATCACCTTCGCTCCGCACATCGTCGCATCGTCGCCGTTACTGCGCACCTTTGCCGCCGACCCGTTCTTCACCGGCGCGTGTCACGACCTGATTGGGCCCGACGTCAACCTGTACTGGGACCAGGCCGTCTATAAGAAGCACCAGAAGCCGCGTCGCTTCCCCTGGCACCAAGACAATGGCTACTCATACGTCGAACCCCAGCAGTACCTCACGTGCTGGCTGGCCCTCAGCGACGCCACGGCGGACAACGGCTGTCCGCGAGTGATGCCGGGAGTGCACCGGTTGGGCACGCTGGCGCACACCTATGTCGACCCGCTCGGTTTCGAGCTGGAGCAGACACCGGACCCCGACGACGTGGTCGTGGCCGAGGTGCCCGCTGGCGGGGTCGTGTTGTTCTCGAGCCTGACCCCGCACCTCACCGGGCCCAACCACACCGACCAGGTGCGCAAGGCGTACATCTTGCAGTACGCGCCGACCGGGGCGGAGGTACTCGTTGGGCAGCCGCCGGCGCCGCCAACGTCGCGCCAGCCCGCCGATGCGCCCGATCGTCAGTTTCCCGTCGTGCGCAACGGCCAGCCAGTCGTGGTCCGGTAAGCCCCACGCGTGCGGTCACAGCGCGCCGGCGAGGTCGTCCCACAGATCCTCGACGTGTTCGAGCCCCACGCTGAGGCGCACCAACCCGGGCGGAAGATGCTCTTGACCGCGAATGACCGCTCGCCGCTCCATCGTCGACTCGACGGCGCCGAAGCTGGTGGCGTGCCGGATCAGCTGAACTCGCTGACACAGGGCGTCTGCCGCAGCACCGCCGCCGGCAACATCGAAGGAGATCACGCTGCCGAAGTTGGTGAGATGGCGTACCGCGACGTCGTGGGTCGAGTGAGAGGTCAGGCCGGGATACCGCACGACGTCGACGTTGTCGTGTGCCTCGAGTCGGTGGGCGAGCTCGTGGGCGGTGGCGGCCGCGGATGCGCCGCGAAGCGGGTAGGTCCTGATGCCGCGGGTGGCAAGGTAGGCCTCGAGCGCGCCCGGGGTTGCCCCATGCAGCTCGCGGTGCGTCTGCAATCGTGCGAATACGTCGGGATTGCGGGTGGTGACCACCCCACACAACAGGTCGGAGTGGCCGCCGAGTTGCTTGGTCGCTGACTGCACGACGATGTCGGCTCCCAGATCGAGTGGTTGCTGGCCGAGGGGCCCTGCGACGGTGTTGTCGATCGCGAACAGTGACCCCTCTCTGCGCGGGGTTGCGGCGATCCGTTGCAGGTCGGCCACCTGCAACAGGGGGTTCGATGGCGATTCGAGCCAGATGAGATCGGCTGCTGCCGTGGCATCGCACCACGCGTCGGTGTCCTCGACCGGCAGGCGAGTCGAAGTCCATCTGCCGGCGAGTTCACCTTGGACAATGAGTGCGGCGACGCCCTGGTAGCAGTCGTCGGGCCACACGATGTGGGCGCCGCTGGACAGCTGGTCGAGCACCGCGGCGACGCCGGCCATCCCGGAACTGAACGACACC
>JBCBSO010000238.1:0-6510 GCA_039819205.1 Actinomycetota bacterium | reverse complement strand
CGATCACCGTCGCCCCCGACGACGAGGCCGACCGCAGCGTTGCGTCAAGGTCGGCCTCGTCGTCGGGGGCGACGGTGATCGTTGCCAGTCACGAGTTGGAACGGGCCGGCGCGTTGGCCACGCGCGTGGTCGAGGTGGTCGCCGGACAGGTGCAAGCGGTAGACGATCCCGTTGACGATGGCTCCGGCGGTACGGAGCAGGCACGATGAGCACAATGCGGATTGCCCGGCTCGTCGCCGGCAAGGATCTGCGCATCGAGCGGCGCAGCCGCATCGCCACCAATCAGGTGCTGCCGTTCGCCGCGGTGACGATGGTGATCTTCGCCTTCGCGCTCGACAGCGACGCCGTGTTGCAGCGTGTCGCTCCTGGTCTGGTGTGGCTGGCCACGCTGTTCAGCTTGCTGGTGCTCGTGCAGCGGGCATTCGCCGTGGAGGCTGAAGACGGCGCGCTCGACGCACTGCGCGTCGCCGGCGTCGATCCCCGGGCGATCTATCTCGGTAAGGCCATGGCCCTCGGTGTACAGCTGATCGTGCTGGAGATCGTGCTCGTGCTCGCCGCGGTGGTGCTGTACGCCCAAAGTGTGCCGCCCGAGGGAGTCGCGTTGTTGGCCGCGACCTTGATCTCCGCGACGTGTGGTCTGGCTGCGGTCGGTACCCTGTACGGAGGCCTCGCCGCCGGGCACACGGGCCGGGAGACGTTGCTCCCGTTGCTCACCCTCCCGGCGGTGGCGCCCGTCCTGATCGGAGCGACACGAGCCGCCGAAGCGGCGCTCGGCACCGCCGGGGCGGTGGTGTCGGACGGCTGGCCCTGGCTGGGCCTGCTGGCCGTCTTCGCCGTCGCCTTCGGTGTTGGCGGCGCATTGGCGTTCGGACCGCTGATCGACGAATAATCAAGGTTCCGCATCACCAAGATCCCCCAACCAGAACCGAGACCGAGCCGAGCCATATGACGACGACCGATCCCGCAGCGGCCGCCCCGCCCGTCTCCCCAGAGGGTCCGCGCCATGGCACCGGCACTCGCGCCACACGCATGCTCGGCATCGCCACGATCATCGCCATGGGCTGGCTCGTGGCCTTTGGCCTCGGCTTCTCGCCCGCCGATCGCGACCAAGAAGAGGCCGTGCGCATTCTCTACGTGCATGTACCGACGATCTGGGTGGCCTACCTGGCGTTCAGCATCACGGCGATCGCATCAGCGGTCGTGCTGTTCGGCAAGAAGAAGTCGTTGGACTGGGATCGCCTCGCTGGAGCGAGTGCCGAGATCGGCGTGGCCTTCGTCGCCGTCACGCTCGCGGTCGGTGCGATGTGGGGACGCATCACCTGGGGCGTGTTCTGGCAGTGGGACGCCCGGCTGACCACGACGGCACTGCTGTTCGTGACCTACATCGGTTATCTCGCTGTCCGTCGGCTGGGCGGCAGCCACGAGCAGCGAGCCAAACGCAGCGCCGTGCTCGGCATGATCGCGGTGATCGAGATCCCGCTCGTGCACTGGAGCGTGCGCTTGTGGCGCAGCCTCCACCAAGAAGCCACCGTGCTCGACACCGACGGCGACATCGACATGGATGGCCTGATGCTGTTCAGCCTGTTCGTCGGCGTGATCGCCTTCAGCTTGCTGTACGTGTGGCTGCTCCTGCACCGCACGCGCAGCATGTGGATGCAAGACCTCCTCGACGACCGCGGCCTCGACGAGGCGCTTGCTGCCCGCCGCGCCGAAGGCGCTGGACTCGTCGACTCAGCTCGCCCCGAGCCGACCGAGCCGGTGAGTCAGCCCGCACATCAGAACGGCGGTGGGTCATGATCGCCTTCTTCGACGATGCGGGCTTCATCCTCGGCAGCTACGCCCTCACGTTCGGCGTCGTCGGTCTGTTGTCGTGGCGCTACGTGCGTCGCGGAACACAACTCGGTCAGCGGGTCCCCGACGACGAAAAACCGTGGCGCTGAGCGACCATCATGAGCACACGATGAGCGACCTGGATCTCTCCCCCCGATCCGCCGAGCCGACACGCCGGGCGCGGCCGCGCCGCAACTGGGCAGCAATCGCCGTGCTCGCGTTGGTCATCGTGGCCGGTGGCCTCATCGTCACCCAGTTCCTCACTTCTGCGGTCGACTATTACTGCAACGTCGACGAGGTCGACGTGCGCGACGGATGCGACGCCGATCGTCGGATCCGCCTCCAGGGCACCGTCGACGAGGGCTCGGTGGCGCGCGAAGGTTCGGCCACGGTGTTCACTATCTCGTTCAACGGCGAGACCATGCCGGTCCGCTACGAGGGCGAGCCCGGCGGCATCTTCAAAGAGTGCATTCCGGTGGTGGTGCATGGGGTGATCGAAACCGACACGGTCGCCTCGGGCGAGCTGCAGGGCGATCGCGTCGAGGTGCGTCACTCCGACGAATACGTGTCGGTGAACGACGAACGTGTGGCCGACGCCGTCGACGCGGGCTGCGACGGAGGCACCGCCGAATCGGCATGACGCCGTTCGCCACGATGATGTCCGTCCCAGGATGACGCTCAGAGTGACCGCGTGATGATCGCCGCCAGCCTCAACGCCGCGCTCGGTCGGGCCGGGCTGTTGCTGATGCTCGCCGCCTCGGTGTTCGGCGCATTTGCCGTGCTGTACGGCATCCGCCAGCGCAACCCCAAGTTGCTCAAGCAGGGCCCCCTGTACGCGTGGCTGGCCTTCGGCGGCGCGGTGCTCGCCGCGGTGATGATGCAGCGGGCGCTGATCACCCGCGACTTCTCGCTGGCCTACGTGCAGCAGGTCGGCTCGGCCGACACGCCGGCGCTCTACAACTTCGCCGCCATGTGGTCGGCGCTCGAGGGATCGATTCTGCTGTGGGTGGCGATCCTCGCCGGCTTCACGGCAGCGGTCGCCTGGCGCTTCCGTAAACGCACCGACGACGTGCTCGTCGGCTGGGCGCTGATCGTGATGTTCGTGATCTCGGCGTACTTCGCGATGCTCAGCTTTGGTCCGGCCGATCCATTCGCCACCGGAGCGCCGGGTGTCACGTCGGGCCCGGGACCCAACCCGCTGCTGCAGAACCACATCTTGGTGCTGTTCCACCCGCCGATTTTGTACCTCGGGTATGTCGGGTTCGCCGTGCCGTTCGCGTTCGCCATCGCCGCCCTGATCACCGGACGCCTCGGAGAGGGATGGTTGCTCGAGACGCGGCGCTGGGCGCTGTTTTCGTGGGCCTTTCTCACCATCGGCATCCTGCTCGGCGGCTGGTGGAGCTACGAGGTGCTCGGGTGGTCGGGGGTGTGGGCCTGGGACCCCGTCGAGAACGCGTCGCTGCTGCCGTGGCTCACCGGCACCGCGTACATCCACTCGGTGCTCGTGCAAGAGCGGCGCGGCATGTTGCGGGTGTGGAACCTCAGCCTGCTGATCGCCACGTTCTCGCTGACCATCCTCGGCACCTTCATCACCCGCTCGGGGATCATCAATTCGGTCCACGCCTTCGGCGACGGCCCCGTTGGGCCCTGGCTGCTGGCCTTCTTCGGACTGACGGTGGCCGTCTCGCTCGGCTTGATCGCCTGGCGCGGCGATCGCCTCCGGTCGCCCGGAACGATCGACTCGCCGATCTCGCGCGAGGGCGCCTTCCTTGCGAACAACGTGATCTTCACCGTGTTCGCCTTCGTCGTCTTGCTCGGCACGCTGTTCCCACTGCTCGTCGAGGCACTGCAGGACCGCCAGACCGTGGTCGGTGCCCCGTACTTCGATCGCCTGTCGACGCCGATTGGCCTCGTACTGCTCTTTCTGATGGGTGTCGCTCCCGTGCTGCCGTGGCGCAAGGCCTCTGGCGAGCTGCTGCGCGAGCGGTTGTTCTGGCCGGCGTGGATTGGCGCAGCGTCGCTCGTGCTCGCGGTGGCGGTTGGCGCCACCGGATGGGCGCCGTTGGTGGCGTTCGGACTCGGTGGTTTTGCGGCCGGTGCGGCGCTGCGACAGATCGTGTTGGCCACCCGCCGGCAGGGGTGGCGCGGCTTCGTCGGCCGCACCAACGGCGGCATGGTCGTGCACCTCGGCGTGATCATGATCGGCATCGCTCTGGCGGCGTCGAACTCGTACACCCACTCGGCCACGCTCACCCTCACCCAAGGCGATCCGATCGACTGGGGCGGCCACACCTTCGAGCTCGTGTCGGTCGATGAGCGGATCAACGACGCCGGCAGCGAGCGGGTGGTCGCCGCCAACGTGCTGCTCGACAACGAGCAGGAGTACCGACCGGCCGTCACGACATACCTCAACATCGGCCAGGACGTCGGCACACCATCGGTACGCACCGGCTTCACCAAGGACGTGTATCTCACCCTCGGCCAGGGCGTCGCCCCGGGCGACACCGAAGCGACGATCCGCGTGTTCATCAAACCGATGATCCTGTGGTTGTGGATCGGCGGCGCCGTGATGGCGGTCGGCGCACTGCTCGCCGCGTTCCCGTCGGGTCGTAAACGCAACCCGATCGATCCGGTGTCGGCACCGATCGTGGTCGACCGTCCGTCAACACCGGCGCCCGCGGTGCCGACGACCGATCACCAACCGCCCGCCGAAACGCCAGAGCCCGAAACCGTGCACGTGCGCACGAGGCCAGCGACATGACCGACGTACTCGACGACGCCCCTGACGGCGCCCCAGACGATGTCCCGGACGAGGTTGCGGCCACGGGGCCGGCGCCGCGGCGACCGATCGCTCCGTGGATCGCACTCGGCATCGCCATCGTCATGATCGGCCTGGTCGTCGTGTTGATCAATGCCACCTCCGATGGCGAGACCGTCGCCGAATCTCCGCTGATCGGTCGGCCGGCGCCGGAAGCCGTGGGCGAGCTAGCTGACGGAACGTCGTTCGACTTGTCGCGCCGGAAGGGCAGTTGGGTGGTGCTCAACTTCTTCACCGCCGACTGCGTGCCGTGCATTCAGGAGCATCCCGACCTGATCGACTTCCACGAGCAACAACAAGCACTCGGCGCCGACGGCGCTGAGCTGTACTCGGTCGTGGTCAACGACACGCCCGCCGACGTGGAGGCGTTCTTCGACGAACGGGGCGGCGATTGGCCGGTCGTGTACTCCGAGTTCGACGAGTTCCCTGTGGCCTTCGGTGTCGCCCAGGTGCCAGAGACGTGGATCGTCGACCCGAGTGGTGTGGTGCAGCTGCGGTTCATTTCCAAGGTCACCGCCGAACAGCTCAACATCACCCTCCAACAGTTCCGCGAGCAATACGGATGAGCGCGCGTACTTGGAACCGTCGCCTCAAGGGCTGGCCCGGGTGGATCGCGTTGGTGTTTGTCGTCGCGGCGGCGCTCACGGTCGGCATCGCCGCCACCACGGGCCCACAAACGCCGGAGGATCGCGTCGATGCGATTTCCAAGCGAGTTGCCTGTCCAGTGTGCGACGGCGAGAGCGTGTTCGAGTCGCAGAACAGCGCATCGATCGCCATCCGCAACCAGGTCGGCGATCTCGTCGCCGAAAACGACTTGGGCGATGACGAGATCGTGGCGTTCATCGAGACGCGTTATGGCGCGTCGGTACTCCTCGTGCCTCGTGCATCTGGATTCGACGCACTGGTGTGGGTGCTGCCGGCCGTTGCGCTCGTGTGCGGTGTCGCCGGACTCGCCGTGGCCTTCCGCCGATGGCGAACCGAGGCCGAGGGCACCCTCGATCCGACCGCGGCCGACCGAGCGTTGGTCGAGGCTGCCCTGCGCGACGAACACGACGCGCAGTCCGAGCCGTGAGCACGCGCGGTGATCAGCTCGACGAGCTGGCCGATCTCGAAGAAGAGCGCCGTTTCCTGCTGCGGTCGCTCGACGATCTCGAGCGCGAGTTCGCCGCCGGCGACGTCGACGAAACCGACTACCACACCCTGAAAGATGGCTACACCGCACGGGCGGCGAACGTGTTGCGGCGGATCGATGCCGGACGTTCGGCAGTGGCTGAACGACCGCCGCGTCGATGGGGGCGCATTGCCGCGATCACCGCGGTGATCCTGGCGGGAGCCGTCGGGATCGGACTCGTGCTCGCCGAAGCCTGGGGCGAACGACGCGCCGGCCAGGAGATCACCGGATTCACACCTGGCGATGATGCGCGACTACTGCTGGCGTCGGCGCGCAGTGCGATGACCAACGGAGACTTTCCGACGGCCAACGGATTGTTCGGCCGGGTCATCGAGATGGAACGCGAACAAGGCCGCGAGAGTGTCGAGGCGATCGCCTACTTCGGTTGGACGCTTGCGCTACTCGCTACCCAAGAAGCCGACCCCGATGCCCGAGAAGCGGCGCTCGATGCGGCGGTCCTCGCGCTCGCCCAATCGGCCGGGCTCGATCCGCTCTATCCCGATCCGCAGTGCTTCTTGGCGATCGTCGAATTTCAGTTCCGCGACGACGCCGACGCGGCGTTGCCGTACGTCGAGGTGTGCGAGGCGAACAACCCGCCGGCCGACGTGCGTGACATCGTCACCGAGTTCGCCGACGACATCCGCGCCGCCGTCGGCTGACGAACAAGATGAGCAAGATGAACAAGACGAAC
>JBCBSO010000237.1:0-6534 GCA_039819205.1 Actinomycetota bacterium | reverse complement strand
CTCGATCGCCGGGATGCCCGCTGGCACCTACCGCACCCTCGAGTGGGCGCACCTCGGGCCGCTCCTCGTCGCAGCCCGTCCGACCGATGCAGAGCCGAGCCATGTTCCCCACGACGATCTACGCGCCCGCGTCGAGCAGGGCGACGGCGCGCTCCGCGCCGCGATGGATCGCCTGGCCGACACGGCGCGGCATGCGGCACGGGCCATCGACGAGGGCGACCCCGCCGGGTTGCGCCGCGCGCTCGATTCGAGCTTCGACATCCGGGCGACGAGTATCGGTGCGACGCCGGGCCAACACCGATCGGTGGACATCGTGCGCGCTGCGGGAGGATCGGCCAATTCGACCGGATCGGGTGGCTCGATCATTGCGGCGGCACATGACGACACCCACCGCGACGCACTCGCCGACGCACTCACCGCCGACGGATGCGTCGTGTTGCCCGTCGGGCCCGCAGCCTGACACCACGCACATGGACACCACACGCGTGACGGCGCCACCGCCTCCCATGACTGTGACACCCGCTCCGTACCATCGTCGACGATGGCCATCGCCCACACGCTGACCTCGGCCGCAGGGGCGTCATCCGTCCTCCAACGCGCGGTCGCCGAGTTGAAGGGCGGCGAAGTTCTCGCGCCGGTGACCCTGCTCGTGGCGAGCAGCCAGAGCGGCGTCATGGCGCGCCGGACACTGGGACGGCACGGGGCCGCCGCGATCGATGCCCCCACGCTCGGACGCTTCGCCAACGACCTAGCCGCTGGTCACCCCGACCTTGTCCGCCGGCGGCCCGTATCTGGTCCCGTGCTCGAGCAGGTCATCGACGACACGTTGCGCGCCGAGGCCGGTTCGTTGGGGGCGGCGTCGCGCCACCCCACGTCGATCCGGGCGATACGCGACAGCTACCGCGAGCTGCGTCTGGCCGGACCCGAGGCACGGCGCCGATTGGCCGGCGCGTCAACGCGTGGGGCGCTGGTCACTGCGGTCACCGCCGCCGCCCACGATCGTCTCCGATCGCACTGGTACGACGAGGCCGATGCGCTCCACGCAGCGATCGACACCGTTCGCTCGGGCCGCCGGACGCCGTCACCGCTGGTGGTGTATCTCCCCGACCGGCTCGACCATCTCGCTATCGAACTCGTCGCCGCCATCGGCGCAGTCACGGAGGTCCGGCTGATCGTCACCTCGCCGAGCCACGAGCTCGTGTCGCATTTGCGCTCGCACGAGCACCCGACCGCCGCCGCGCCGGACGAACCGGCGACGGCTCCACCGTCGATCATCTCCACCACCGACGCCGACGACGAGTGCCGGTGGGCAGCGCGCACCGTGATGGCACTCGCCCGCGACGGCGTTGCCCTCGATCGGATCATGGTGGTGTGGCCCACGATGGTCCCGTACGCCCGCTCGATCGTGCACCATCTCGAGGCGGCCGGCATCGGTTGGAACGGGCGTGGTGGGACTGCGCTGCATGAACGCACCACGCCCCGGGTGCTCCTCGATCTACTCGAGCTGGGGCGCCGCGGGCTGCGCCGCCGCGACGTCTTCGCCTTGCTGGCAGGCGCACCGATACACACCCCCAGCGGCCTCGCCCCGGTCGCCGAATGGGAGCGTGTCGCCCGGTTGGCCGGGGTGGTCGGTCCCGACGATTGGCACAATCGCCTCGCGCCATACGCCGACGATCCGCGGTGGGGCGCCGCGGCGACCTCGTTGGTGCAGTTCGTCGACCGGCTCGCCACCAGCCTCGATGACCGACCCCGCCGATGGACCGAGTGGGCGCAGTGGGCGCGCAGCGAGCTGACTGATCTGCTCGGCGACGGCTACCGCACCCATCTCAGCGAGCACGATGTGCGCGCCGACGAAGCCCTCGATCTCGCCCTCGACCACATCGCAGAACTCGATCAACTCGACGCCCACCAGCACGCCAGCCACAACGACTCCCCTGGCGGATACTCGCTGGCAACCGACGACCCGGCCGGCACCAACGACGGTCGCCGAGTGACCCGCTCCAGGTTCGCGTTGGCCCTGGGCGGCGAGATCGACGACGCGCCAACCACCGAAGGCCGCGTTGGCCACGGCGTCACCGTGTGCTCGTTGCACGGCTCGCTTGGCGTCGACGCTGACGCAGCGGTCGTCGTCGGCGCTTCCGACGCCACGTTGCCACCGCGCCCAACGCCAGACCCCGTGTTGAGCGACGGCGATCGGCTCGTAGCCGGCCTCGCCACCAGCGACGATCTCACCCGGCGGCTGCGGCAACGGTTCGACGACATCATCAACCGCTGCGCCGTCACGTTCACGACCCCGCGCGGCGACCTCCGCCAAAGCGCCGAGCGCTCACCGTCGCCCTGGATCCGACCCTGGTTCGGCGAACAAGCACGACACATCGCATCAGCCTCGGCTGGCCTGTTGGCGCTCGACTTCCCGGCAACACCAGCCGAGCATCGTTGGCGTCGCCGGCTGGCCCACCAGCGGGCCGGGTTGACCATCGACCAGTTGCCGCGCGCCGACACCGATCCGATCACTCGCCGTGCCGCCCAGACCATTGTCGCCCGAGCTGCCGCCCACTTCACACCGTTCGACGGTGACCTCACCGGCATCGCCGTACCCCCGCTTGCCGCAGGTGGTCACGCCGTCTCACCAAGCCGGCTTGAAGCCTGGGCGCGCTGCCCGCACGCGTACTTCGTCCGCTACCTGCTCGGCGTGGACGCAATCGATGAGTTCGGCCCGAACCTCCACCTGCAGCCGCTCGACCGGGGCACGGCGGTCCATGCCGCACTCGACCGATTCCATCGCGCCGTACTCGCTGGCGAGTTGCCGCAACCAGGCCCCGCCGGCTGGGGCGACGAGCACCGCAGCGCACTGCTCGATGCGTTCGACGCCGTGTGTTCCGACCTCGAACGCGCCGGGCGAGTCGGCCGTCCGGCGTCGTGGGCCGATCGCCGCGACGAGATGCGTGACGACCTTCTCGGCTGGCTCGCCGCGGATGGTGCGGTGGCCGCCGAGCGACACAGCGTGCTCGTCGGTTCGGAGGTGGGATTCGACGGTGTCGCGATCGACCTGGGCGACAACCAGCTGGCCGTGCGCGGCAGCATCGACCGCGTCGACCGTGCCGCCGACGGCACGATCATCGTCACCGATCACAAGACCGGCAGTGATCGTGATCTGCGCGGGCTCGACGCCGACGACCCCACCCTCGGCGGGCGCCGTTTCCAACTGGCGACCTACGCCGCAGCCGCCGACGTCACCGGCGATGCGCAGGTGCGCGCTGAGTACGGATTCTTCGGACGACACCAGTACCGCCGAATCGGGATCGACTTCGATCCCGACACCACCGCCCGCGCCACCGCCGCCATTGCCCACACGGTCAGCGGCATCGACGCCGGCTGGTTTCCCAATCGCCCGGAACGGCCTGGATGGCGGCTGTTCGTCGACTGTCCGTACTGCGAGCCCGATGGGCTCGGTACTGGCGAACTCCATCGCGCCTGGCAGCACAAGCGCATCGATCCGCGCGCTGCTGCATGGTTCGCTCCGCCCGCTGAACTCGAGCCATCCGACAACGAGCGCGATGACCACTGAACAGCTGTCGCTCCTCGACGCACCCGAACCACCTGACGCTGCCGCTCGACGACGCGTCGCTGACGACCTCGGCACCACGCTGTTCGTCGATGCCGGTGCCGGCTCGGGCAAGACGCAGGCACTGGTACGACGGGTGGTCAACCTGGTCGAGTCTGGCGTGCCGATCACCGCAATCGCGGCCATCACGTTCACCGAGCGAGCAGCCGCCGAGCTGCGCAGCCGCATCCGCGCCGCTCTTGAGGCATCGCGCACACCGGCTGCCGACGCGGCGGTCACCCAACTCGACCAGGCGCCGATCGGCACGCTGCACGCGTTCGCTCGCCGGCTGATCAGCGAGGCCCCATTCGCCGCTGGTGTGCCGCCCGGCTTCACCGTGCTCGATGAACTCGAGAGTGCGTTGGCATTCGACGACGCATGGGACGACCTCGTCGCCTCACTCCTCGCCGAGGTCGAGCCGGCCGGTGGGCCGGGCGCCGGCGGGCGTCTGCTCGTCGAGTTGTGCGAATTCGATGGGTTCGGCATCCAGCGCGGAATGCGTCGGATCGCCGACGACTTTCGCGCCAATTGGGACCTCGTCGAGCTCTTCGTCGATGCGGCCGTCCCCGAGGTCCCCGTGCTCGACCTCCACCCGGTGCGATCCGCGGTGGAGCAACTCGGCACGTTCGACATTCCCGACGACGACCGCCAGCAGCAGGTCGTGGCCGACATCGTCGCCACAGCTGGCCTCCTGGATCGTCCGCAACTTCGACCCCAGCTCGACGCCGTCGCTCAGCTCGCCGACCGCTGCGCGCCATCACGCATGGCCAACAAGGGCTCGAAAGCCAAGTGGAAACGGGCCCTCGGCGCCGATGGCCCCGAGCGACTCGATGCACTGCGCGCCGCTGAGGGCCGTGTCGGCGAGCTCGCCGCCGAGCTCCTCGACTCGATCCGCCGCCAGCGTCGCTTGCTGCTCGGCGCCATCTTGCGGACCTTCGTGCTCGACGCGGCTGGCGAGCGCATCCGCAGCGGCACGCTCGAGTTCCACGATCTTCTCGTGGTCGCACGGCGACTGGTCCGCGACCACACCGAGGTGCGCCGCGACGTGCACACGCGATACACCCACCTGCTGCTCGACGAGTTCCAAGACACCGACCCGATTCAGCTCGAACTTGCGGTACGCATCACCGCTCCTCCCAACGACCCCCACCACGCCTCCAGCTGGCAATCGCTCGCCCCCGTACCCGGGCGGCTATTCATGGTCGGCGACCCGAAACAGTCCATCTACCGCTTCCGGCGCGCCGACATCGCGCAGTACTTGCGCGCCGCCGACCAGGTCGCCGCCGATCACGTGGGTCTCACCGCCAACTTCCGGTCGACATCGGCCGTGATCGACTTCACGAACCATGTCTTCGGCCAGCTGATACGCGCCGACGCCGATCGTCAACCGGCATACACCCCACTCATCGCCGCCCGCCCAGCCGACCTGCGCGGACATGGCTCGGTCACCGCACTCGGCATCGACCGCCACGACGACCTCCGACGCGGCGATCGCCGACGTTCTCCCGACGACCCCGGCCCGGCCGACGTGTTGCGGACGCGGGAAGCCGACGAGGTGGCAGCTGCCGTGACCACGGCACTCGCCGCAGGGTGGCAAGTGGTCGACGCCGATACCGGCGTGCTCCGCGCGTGCAGGCCAGCCGACATCACCGTGCTGCTGCCCACGCGGCTCTCGTTGCCGGCCCTCGAATCCAGCCTCACAGCTGCACGCATCGACTACCGCGCCGAGAACTCGTCGGTGGTCTACGCCTCCCCTGGGGTACGCGAGCTACTGCTGGCGCTACGCGCCGCCGACGACAGCACCGACGAGCTCGCCGCCGTGGAGGTGCTGCGCACGCCGTTGTACGGGTGCAGCGATCCGGAGCTGTACGAGTGGGTCTCGGCGGGGGGAACGTTCTCCATTTGGTCCGACCCGCCCGCTGGGTTCGACGATCACCGAGTAGGTGTCGGCCTGGCACACCTGCGCTCGATCACCGAGCGCATTCATTCGCTTCCGCCGGCCGACCTCCTCGCAGACGTTGCCGACGAACGTCGGGTGGTCGATCTGGCGCTCGCCGGACCCGATGCGGCCGATGCATGGCGGCGCATCCGGTTCGCCATCGAACGAGCGCGGGCGTGGTCTGATGCGGGCGGCCGTGGCATCCGGCGCTACCTCGCCTGGGCCTACCGTCAGGCTTCCGATCATCGCGTCGACGACGTCGTCCTTCCCGAGACCGACCACGACGCCGTGCGTGTGATGACGATCCACGCGGCCAAGGGCCTGCAGTTTCCGATCACGATCGTCGCCGGGTTGACCACCCAACCTCGTCCGCTCCCGACGGAGGGCGTCGTGTGGGCCAACGCGACCTGGATGCTCGCCGGACGCGGCGACGACGGACTCTTCGACGAGCAGGCGCCAATCGAAGAACAGTTCAGCGATGCCGAACGACGGCGGCTGCTGTACGTGGCATGCACCCGGGCGGTCGACCATCTCGTCGTATCGGTGCACCGCATGGCCCCCGCAGCCAACAACAAGGAGTACGCCGACGAGTCACGACTCACCGCCGCCGAGCTGCTGTGGGTCGGCGGCGCTGCAGATCCACAGGTTGGTGCGGCGACCACACCCGAGTGGCGCCACGCCACGCACGGCCTACCACCGCCGACCTCCACCGAACTCAACTGGCCCGACGCAACTGCGTGGGCCAACGAACACGAGCGAGCGCTGAGCGCTGCCGCCCGCACGACCACGATCGCCGCCACGCAGCTCGGCGATCCAAGTGCCGCCCACGCCCCCGACCGCGACGACCCGGGGTTGGCCAAGGAGCCCGCTGAGCACGATCGCCCGCCCTGGCGCCGCGGGCGCTACGGGACCAACATCGGGCGCGCCGTGCACGCGGTTCTCCAACACGGCGACCTTCGAGCGGGCGCCGACATAGAACAGCTCGCTGCCG
>JBCBSO010000236.1:0-6560 GCA_039819205.1 Actinomycetota bacterium | reverse complement strand
CTTCCGAGAGCCCGGCGTGGTCGAGGCGGCCTTCGACCGCGATCTCCGCGACGCCCTCAAGCGCGTGTACTTCGCCCTCTCGGGCGACGGGCCCGAGAGTCCACTGTCGAGCGACGCCAGTCGCGACCTCGGACTGCTCGATCTCTTGCCGCCAGCGCCCGACGGACCGCTGCCGTTCATGAGCGACAACGACCTCGATCGGTACGTCGATGCGTTCGCCCGCGTCGGCATGGTCGGCGCATTCAACCGGTACCGCGCGCTCGCCGTCGATCCCGAGGACAATGCGGACGTCGTCGGTGCACAGATCACCCAGCCGTCCGTGTTCATCGGCGGCGCCCGCGATCCGGTCCGCAACATGGTGCCGGGATCCGACGCGTTCGCCGACCCCGGTGGTGGCTGCGCCGACTTCCGTGGCGCAACGATCATCGACGGCGCCGGGCACTGGGTACAGCAGGAAGCACCCGCCGAGGTCAACGCCGCGCTCGACGAATTCTTCGCCGAGCTCTGAACCAAGACTCAGGTCGGACCCCGGCCGGACCGATGAGGATCACATATGTTCCTCCGCCTCATCGTCGCCGTGCTGGTCTCTACCGGGATGATGTCTGCGGGGTCTGCCGCTACGGGTGCAGTGGTGGCGTCGGTCGACGAGGTCGTCACTGATGCAGAGCTACTCGCCACCGTCGACGCGGCGATCGAGCTGCTCGAGGAAGAACTCGATCTGTTGCCAGCGGCCAGCCCGAGCCGTGCCGCCGACGCCGGATTCCAGACGGCGCGTGATCAGCTCGCCGCAGTGCAACGCCAGGGAGCGGCAACCCTCGAGGTGCTCGCCGCCAGCAACCTGCAACTGACACCCGAGATCACCGCCACGCTGGGGTTCGAGCCCACGGTGGCCGGCGCTCCCATGCGGCCTCCGCAGATCGAGACGTACGCCGCCGCGCTCACCGACCTGCGCCAGCTGCGCGGCGAAGTCGCGGCCGCGAGCGCACCGGGTCCAGACCGCACACCTGTGGTCGCGCTGGTCGTTGGTGTCCTCGTGTTGGTCGCCGCCGGTGCCGTGGCACTATCGATCGTTCGTCGTCACCGTCGTCGGCTCTCGACCGCAATGCACGAGGCGCTGACCGACCCGCTCACCCGTCTCGCCAATCGGCGACGGCTGGATCGCGACATCGACGATCTGGTCCACACCGATGCCGGAGTCGCCGCACTGATGGTCGATGTCGATCACTTCAAGCGGTTCAACGACCGGTACGGGCATGCGGTGGGCGACGCGGTACTGCGCAATGTGGCGACATTGATCGCCGCGCAGATCCGTGAGGGCGACGTGGTGTACCGCTACGGAGGCGAGGAGTTCTGTGTGCTGCTCCCCGGGGCGTCCATCGACGACGCCCACGCGATCGCCGAGCGGATCCGCGCCGAGGTGGCCACCGCCACCGCAACCGGAAAGACCGATCCGGTGACCGTGTCGATCGGGCTCGCTGAGGATCAGGCGGCCATGACGCGCACCACGATCGTCGATGCCGACCATGCCCTGTTCCGGGCCAAACTCGACGGACGAAACCGAACCGTGATCAGCGGATCGAGCCCGACGGCAACAGCGTTACCTTCGGGTGCCCACCACGAAACACCGTGATGTCTCCGTCTTCGGACACCTTCAACGCCACCAGCGCACGCTGCGACAGCGACTTGGCCGCAGCCGTACGCGCACCTTCGTGTTGGCTGTCGGAACTGGTCAGGATCGCGCCGTAGCTGATCAACCGGCCCTCGCGATCGACGATGGTCGCGCCGTCGAGTTGACCGAGACGGGCCAGCGTCTGCGCATCGATATCGCCGCCGTCGATCAGGTGGTGCAGCCGTGTCTCGGGGCGCATCGCATCGACGTCGTACTCGTTGCGCAGGTCGAAACGATCCTTGGCAGGAACGATCTCGCCGAGGTCGTCAGCGTCGTCGACGATGCCGAAGATGGCGCCCCCCTCGCGAATCGACACGAGCAGCGACGCCTGCACGACGAGGTCGACCGCCGGGCTTTCGATGATCGACGAACCCAACGTGCGCGCCAACCACAGGGGAAACGCGCTCCAGTGCTCGCTGCGACGTATCACCAGGGGCTGCCCATCGAGGAACGTCCAGATACTGCGGTCTTCGCGCAGGAAGAAGCCAATACCCCCGAGTTGTCGGGTGACCTGGCCGACGAGCGACCCGCTGTCGACGAACTCACGGTCGATGGGGCCCATCGGCACGGTGCTGGGATGGAGACGGTCGGGGCGGTGCGCCTGCAGCTCAGTACGCGCTCGTCCGTGCTGATCGACAAGCAGCACGGCGCGTTGGCCATCGAACAGCAGTGGGCTGCGCTTGGCGTCGCGCAGTGCCGCCGGATACGGCAGCGACAGTCGCGGTTCGTCGGCGATCGCGTCGGTGATCACCACGCCATGGGTCAACCGCCGTGACTCGACCCGTGCGCCACTGAGCTCGATCAGGAATTCAAGGGTGTTGGCCAGCAATTCCGTCGGCGCGCACTCGGGATCGAACCACCCTTGGTGATGGCCCAGCAGTTCGACCACCACGGTGTCGCGCAGCGCCCGCTCGACCGCAGGGGTCAACCCGTCGTCAACCGCCAGGTGGCGGAACCCGACGGCGGCGCGCAACGCGGCGTGCGGCAAGGCAAGCAGCGCGTCGGGTACCGACTCGATCGTGGCAATGCCCCGGTCGCGCAGGCCAACACTGATCGTGGTCCGCCACCCAGGCACCACTTCGGCTGCAGCAGACGTGATGGACGGGGTCGGCGGCGCGGGGACCCCGGGCGGCGCATCGAGCGGCTCGTAGCGCAGGTCGACCGTGGCGTTCGGAATCAGCTCGCCGATGAACCGGACCACCGCATCGCCGACCGGATCGACGGGCGTGGTCACCGCGTCCAGCGTCATGAGGTGTGAAGTCTCGCACGCCACCCCCCTGAACCCACGGCGCAGCAGATACCACGGCGCACGACGGTGCAAAACAGGCTGTTCTCCGGCACCGTGGTGGGGTGGAACACGTCGACATCGCGATCATCGGCGCCGGACCGGCCGGGGCGGCGGCGGCGATCACCGCCGCTCGTGCAGGTGCATCGGTCATCGTGTTCGACAAGGCGGGCTACGGGCGCGACAAGGTGTGCGGCGACGGCCTCACGCCACGGGCGGTCGGCGCGCTCCACGATCTCGACATCGACATGGCTGACGCGCATCAGATCCGTGGTTTGCGGATGATTGCCGGCTCGATCGAGCGTGAGCTCGATTGGCCGACGACCGACCGATTTCCCAATCACGGCGCGGTATGGCCCCGGCGGCGACTCGACGCAGCGCTGATCGATGCGGCCACCACGGCCGGCGCCGACGTGCGCTGGAACGCCGAGGCACTGCCGGTATTCGACGACGATGGGCGAGTTGTGGGGGTCACTCTCGACGGTACCGAGACACGCGCAGCACTCACGGTGGTGGCTGCCGGCGCACCCGGCGCAGTCGCCCGCCAACTCGGTGCCGATCGCGTCCCAGATGAACCCTTCGGGCTGGCCATCCGGACCTACGCCGAGACCCCACGTCACAACGATGAGCACCTCGAGGCCTGTCTGACGTTGCGCGACGAGCACGGCACGGCGGTGCCGGGATACGGCTGGATGTTCCCTGCGGGCGATGGCACGGTAAACATCGGGGTCGGCGCACTGTCGACCATGAAGGGGTTCAAGAAGCTCAACCTGAACACCCTGCTCGACGCCTACCGACATCTTGTGGCCGACGAGTGGGAACTGGGTCCCAACCTCGAGCGACCCCGCGCATGGCGCCTCCCGATGTCGACGCTGCGACGCCATGGCCCTGGGTGGGTGGCGATCGGCGATGCGGCCGGGCTGGTCAATCCGATGAACGGCGAAGGGATCGACTACGGGCTCGAGTCGGGAATGCTCGCGGTCGAGTGCTTCCTCGACGATCCGGCAAGCGCCCCAGCGCGCTACGACGAGCTCGTCGGGGAACGCTTCGATGCGTTCTTGCGCACCGGTCGGCGCTTTTCGTTTCTCATCGGACACCCGTGGATCTTGCGGTCGGGTCTCCGCCTATCGGTGAGCACCAACGCAATCGCCAACATCACCCTGGCGGTGATGGGCAACTTGATCGACAACAGCACGCCGGGTGCCGCGGGACGGGTGATGTGGGCAGCCGACCGCACCCTGGCCGCCGCCGATCCGGTACTTCGGCGCACCCGCGCTGCGGCGTAGCTCGGTTCAGATCACTCAGTCGATGTCCATGGCGCCGAGGCGCCACGACGCGATGGCAATCGCCACAACCGCGACCACGAGCGGGGTGATGACGCCGACTGCGAGAGAGAAGTCGGCCAGGTCGAGGTCGGCGCCGGTGATGTCGACCAGGATCGAGCGCGTGTACTTACGGAGTGCGAAGCGGGCCACACCCGGTCCGGCCTGGGCGACGAATCCTTCCATGATCAAGATGTAGGCCAGCCCCCACACGATGAACCGCTTCAACCACACGCCGAACAACGTGAACAGCGCGGTGTAGGCGATCACACCGACGAGGCCGGCGAGGATCGTCGCCGGCACCACCGAGTTGCCAACCCCGGTCGCGACTGCGGCGAGGGCCAGCGGAATCAAGGTGACCGGCGCCGCCAGCGTCGCGGCTGCGGCGGTGGCGGCGACCACGACTGGCCACCGATCGATCGGCCGCAGCCACACGTACACCAGCGTCTTGTCGTCGCGCAGGTCGCCGATGGCCGCGCCGCCGAACACCAGGCACACCACCGGCACGACCACACCGAATCCGAGTCCCGCGAGCAACCCGACGCCGTCGTCGAGCGACGCATCCGACACTCCGAGGGCAAACGCCGAGACCGTCGCCACCAGCGACAACAGCGTCAACACGATCAGCCGACCGGGCGTCAGCAACTGGCGCAGCACCAACCGGTAACACAGCGCGATCGCTGTGCCCGGCGGTACACGTCGTGCCGGCCCAGGCTGATCGCTGGCGCCGGTGCTGTTGGCGTCGTCGGTGACCGCCACGTCAACGACCCTCCACCAGGTAGCGGAATACCGATTCGAGATCGTCGTCGAGCGGGCGCATCTCGGTGAGGCGTGCGCCAGCGGCGACGACGACCGGCATCAACTGCCGGCCGAAGGCGTCGACATCGAGCGTCTCGACCTCGATCGTCGCGCCATCGAGGCTGAGCCCCGACACGAGCGACCGCTCGACGAGCTCGGCCGCCACCCGGCGGGGCGCCGAGACCGACAGGCGGAAGCGATGTGGCCGGTCATCCATCAGCGCGCGCAGGTCGCGGTAGTCGCCGGTGGCCACCAGCCGACCCTGGGCGATCACCAGCACGCGCGATCCCAAGCGGGCGACCTCGTCGAGCACATGGCTCGACACGAGCACACAACGGCCATCGTCGCCGAGCCGGTGGAACAGCTCGATCATCCGTCGGCGCTGCACCGGGTCGAGCCCGGTGAGTGGCTCGTCGAGGATCAGCACCTCGGGATCGTTGACCAACGCGGTCGCCACTTTCACCCGCTGACGCATGCCCTTGGAGAACTGCCCCACGGGCTTGCTCCCGACGTCGAGGAGATCGACCTCGCCCAGCGCTCGTTCGGCCGCGCGAGCGGGTTCCGGTACACCATGACTGCGGGCCGCGAACTCAACGAACTCCGAAGCGGTGAGGTGATCGAACAGCGCGTCCTGCTGGGGAACGAGGCCGATCCGGCCGCGCACGTCGCGGTCGCTGCGCGGGTCGGCATCGAGCACCCGCACCGCGCCGCGCGACGACGGGGTGAGTCCACAAAGCATGCGAAACAACGTCGACTTTCCCGCACCGTTGGGTCCGAGCAGCGCGGTCACCCCAGGTCCGACGCCAAAGCTCACGTCGCTGACGGCAACAACCGAGCCATAAAACTTCGATACCTCGTCGACCGACAGCATGACCGGCCCGGTCGCCGAGTGGACCGCAGTGGCCGGAGCCGGCGGTGAGAACGCGTTGGGCGGCGGCAGCGCAGTCACCGTGCGATCACCATCGCGAGATATCGCCAGACCACCACGGCGAGGCCCGCGGCCGTCCACGCCAGGTTGGCGACGATGACCGCCCACGTCGGCAGGTCGGGGAAGTTGCCGGCCTGCCCGAAGATGCGGAATACGAGCTCGAACGGCATCGTCGACAGGTCGACCATCCGCCAATACACCGACGCCCCGGCTCCGTCGACCAGCGCGCCGGCAAAGGCGCTCGACGCAAATACCAGCAAGATGATGCCGATGGCGGCGAACGCCTTGCGATCGGTCACGCTCGACGCCCCCATCGACACCGCCATCAACGCGGCCGAGATGGCCACACCCGAGATCAGGATGCGCACCAACACGAGGAGCCAACCGTTAACGCCATCGGGGCCCGAGCCATCGAAGGTGTAGCCGGCGAGCACAAGCAGCGGCGGGCCGATCGTGACCAACGCGAGCGTGCCCGCCACGGCAAGCGCCTTGGCAGCGAGGTAGGTCCCTCGATGCAGCGGTGTCGACAGGTAGAGCGCCAACATCCCGTTGCGCCGA
>JBCBSO010000235.1:0-6560 GCA_039819205.1 Actinomycetota bacterium | reverse complement strand
CGATCGCGATGCAGCGATCCTGCCAAACCGCGGCGACCCCGCACGTGCGAGTTCTCTGCGACGCCCAACTCAAGTCAGCAGCATGAAGCGCCGGCCGGCTGATGGCGGAGTCTGCGTGGCTGGCAACGCGGATCGCCACCTCACATTTCCGATCGCCCCGGCGAGCGCAAGGGTGCCGCTACCGAGCGGGTTGACCGGTGCCACGCCGTGAGCGTTATGCGTGCCGTCGCAGAGAACTCGCACGTGCGGGGTCGCCGCGGTTTGGCAGGATCGCTGCATCGCGATCGGGGCCTCCATGACGAACACCAAGCACAGCGCCAAGGTGTCGGAGGTGTGGAAACACCTTGCGCTCGTCGAAGCTGTCACCCGACTGCAGCCACGCCGATACGCCGAGACCAACGCCGGTTCGCCCTCGTACCCGATCGTCGACGACGGCGAGCGCGCGTTCGGTGTCCGCAGCTTCATGCGCCGCGCCGTGAACGACCCAGAACTGTGCAGCACCCGCTACTTCGCACGCCTACACCAGCAACCGAACCCCGTGTCGTACCGCGGGTCTCCCGCTTGGGTCGTCGAAGAACTCGGACTCAGGTGTCGCTATCTGCTTTGCGACATCGACCCAGAATCGCTCGACGAGCTCCGCAGATATGTCGATGTCGAGGGCTGGGGAAGCGTCGTCGAGATCGTCGACAGCGACGGCATGGCAACTGTCGCCGAAGCTGTCCAACAGAGCCCTGGCGATTGGTTCGTGTTCATCGACCCCTTCGATCACTTTGCCTCGATCGACGAAGGCCCGAACGCCCTCGACGTCGTCGTCCAGCTGCTGGAAGGAGCGGTGTCGTTCGCGTGCTGGTACGGGTACAACGAACCCGCACAGCGCTTCTGGTTGCCCAAACTGCTCGCCGAGCGCACCGACCGCGCTCTGTGGGCGGGAGACATCCTCACCGTCGACGCCAACGGACAGGTCGACACCGGCGGCCATCTCGGCGACGCCACGACGCCCGGCACCGGATCCGGGATGGCCTTCGGCAACATCCCCGTCGAGCTCACCGCGACACTGCAAGCACTTGGCGAGCACCTCGAAGTGGTCTACACCCCTACGCAGCTTCCCTCAGGACGTCCCGGCGGTTTGAAGTTCGGTGTCCTCACGAACTGACTCCGCCGCGAGAGTCCATGCGCGGCGACGGCCCGCCCACACGCTCGGCGACGCTGCCCTGAGCCCAGACCCACTCGATAATCGCGATCGTGGAGAGCTAGCCGGAACCGTCCGGGAACGGCACGTCGGGCGTGCGGCAAGTGCTCGGAAACGTCGGGCGAGTCGTTGAGAGGGATCGTCGTTGGTCGAGTCGGCACCTGTCGGTTGCGCTGTACGGGGGACGCTGTGGGCCGGCGGCTCAGTCGTCTGTATTGAGCTGTGGTGGTGTTGCTCTTCGTTGTAGCTCTACCGCCTGCGTGATGATGTCGCTGATCGGGACGTTGTCGAGTGTCGTGATTGCTGCGTTCTCGTAGTTGAGAGGGACGAGCGCGTTCGCCTGGCCGTTGTCGATCCCGACCCGCAACAACACGATGTTTACAGCGTCGGCCTCTGACACAGGTGCGGTCGATTCAGTGACGACTCCAACGAACTCGGTCGACCCAATCACCGGGAGATCGCGGCCACACCCGCGAACGGTCGCCGGGTCGACGTAGCGGACAGCCGCGACCAACGTCTCCGGGAGATTCGGATCACCAAGTGCGTCAACGACTCGGTATGTGACCGGGAGCAGGTCAAGAGGAATTGACGGGATCTCCGAACGATCGTCTTGGCGGGCCTCGAGCTCCTCGATCGGCGGGAGTAGATCCATCGTTGTTTCGTCGCCAACAGCGACGATCTCGCCAAGGAACGCTCGGGCGTGCGAGAACTCGGGGGCGAACACACTCTCCAAGATGTTCTGCCACGACGCGAGCACATAGTCCTTGTCGTCGGCGTAGCCGGCGTCAGCTTGAGTACATCGCGTCGGCGATTCGAGCTCGGCCAACTCATCGACACCCAGCGACGGCACCACCTCCTCGCGAACACTCGACGTCGCAGAGCGTGTATCCACCCTGTCGCGCTCACCCACGGGAAGCACATCGCTGGTGCCGCTCATCGACGTGTCATCGTCTCCACACGCACCGATCACCAGCGCAACAGCAACCACCACAGCCGCAAGGTGGGGTGACCGAACAGGCACTCTCCTCATCAGCGACTCAACAATCGCCTCGGTTCGGCCCGCTGGACGCGCACCTCAAAGAACATCGGGAGGACCCCAGCGCCGCACAACGGGCGAATGGAGTCAGAGATCAGCCGAGTCTCCGTGTGCCAGAACCGGACGTCACTCGATTGGCCCACCACCACATCTTGCCGCCCAACAAGGCCGCGATGCGCGCAGCAAGGAGCCGCACATATCGTGCACACTCTCAAGGCCATTAACCCCGCCCATCGCGGCACCTCGGCGCTGGCCGTTGTGAGCTGTATTGCCCTGGTTCTGGTCGCAGTGGGGTGGCTGGTCTGTCATGGTGCTTGGCCAGAGATTTCTTCGGTGCCGTGTCAACCGGTTGAGGTCGTGGCGCGTTGTGTAGGTGAATGAGATTCGAGGACGAGTTCGAGGAGCTGGCGGCGCTCGCCTATCAGATGGCGTTCCAGGTTCTCGGTTCGCGGGCTGACGCGGAGGAAGTCGCGCAAGACACGATGACCAAGGCGTTCGTCCGGTGGCGGAGGGTGCGACGTCACGCTCGACCGTGGGTCTGCCGAGTGGCGATCAACGGTGCATTGGGCCGGGTACGTCGCCGTGCCCGTCGACTCCCTGACTCGGCAATGTCGCCGCACGCAGACGTTGCTGATGTTGCTGTTCGGCTCGATCTGCAACGTCTGTTGCGTTCGCTCAGCGGGCGTCAGCGCGACGTCGTGGTGTTGCGGTACCTCGCTGACATGTCGGAGTCCGATGTCGCCGCCGAGCTCGGGATCAGCGTCGGCTCGGTCAAACGGCATGCCCACCGAGGCATCGCCAGTTTGCGCAGCTCATTGGAGATCTCGACCGACCACCACGACGCCGAGTCCGGAGCGCCACGTCCGGAACCAACGGAGACCACCGATGTTTGAACAGCTCCTCGATCCCCACCCACCCGAGCTCGGTGACGAGTTCCGAGACCGCGTCATCGCCGACGGCCGGCGACGACAACGTCGCACCCGGCTCGCAGTCGGTGGCGCCGTCCTCGCCCCCCTCGTGGCAGTCGGAGGGTTCGCCGTCTACCTCCGTGGTCAAGCCGACGAACTCGAACGCATCCCCGTCGACGGACTCACCCCAGCCACCCAAGCAACGACAACCGAAGACACCACGGCTCAGGACACGGCGAGTTCGTCGCCACGCATCACCGAAACGACCGAGGCACCGGCTCCGCCGCCAATCGCTGCCCCAACCAACATCCTCGTTGTTGGGGTTGATCGACGTCCCCCCAGCAGCAACATCGAAGGATCACGAGCGGACACCATCGGCGTTGTCCGTATTGATCCCGACCTCCACCGCGTCAGCCTGCTGTCGCTGCCACGCGACTTGTGGATCACCATCGACGACGGCAGATCGAACCGCATCAACGCCTTCACCGACGACGCCGGGCTCGTGCCGGTCGTGTCGGACCTCCTCGATGTCGACATCAATCACTACATCGAGATCGACTTCGACGGATTCATCTCACTGATCGACATCGCTGGCGGCGTCACGGTGCCGTTCGACCAACCCGTTCGAGACATGGCGACAGGATTCGCTGCTGACGCCGGCTGCAACCACCTCACCGGCACCGAAGCCCTCGCCTACGCACGGTCCCGCAAACTGGCAACCCTCGATCCCAACACTCAAACCTGGACCATCGACGGGTCCGCCGACATCGGCCGCATCGCCCGGCAACAAGACCTGATCGAACGGGTCTACGCCACGGTGCTTGAACAGAACTACACGACCGCCGACCAGATCCGACTCCTCAACGATGTCGTCGATGACATCACCGTCGACGACGGCCTCGACCTCGACGGCCTCCGCGCGATCTTCAACGCAACCGCAGGCATCGGCCTCGACAACTTCACCACCTACGACCTCACTACCTCGCTCAAACCCGTGATGATCCAAGGCAACTCGGTACTGCTGGCAGATCCCGACGGCATCGCCACCACCACCCAGCAATTCCGCGGCAACAACCCCAACAACAACGACACGGCAAATCCCACCATCCGCCTCGACACCACCACCCAGCCGTCATCGAGCCACTGCTGACAACGACCTTCGACGACTCACCGATCCCGACGCCACAGGCCGGCTCGCCCGCACATATCGCCACCGCTACCAGCACCGGTCCACTAGCGCATAGCGAAGCCTCTTTGTGTCAAGGGGTCGTTTCGGGCGGCGTTGGGGCGCGTCGGGTTGGCCTCTTGCCGAGGTGGCGAGGCTGCTCGTAGGGTCGGTTATTGGGCCCGGGAAGTGACTGATCCGAAGAGCCGGCTGTTCAGGATGCGAGGCCGGTCACGCTGGATTCGTGTCGTTCCTGGTTGTCCTCCCGGGCCGACTCGATTCAGTGGTGCGCGGTTCGTCGTGTGTCTTTGACGATGGTGCGGAAGACGCGATCGGAGATGCGTCGCTTGAGTGCTCGGATGGCCTCCTTGGACGACTTGCCCTCGACGATCTTGCGGTCGTAGTAGGTGCGTCCTTCGCGGCCGTAGCGCAGTTGGCAGATCGCTGCGATGTGCAGCGCGTGGTTGATGCGACGGTTGCCGCTCGGGTTCAGTCGATGTCGAACTCGACCGCCCGAGGAGGCTTCGATTGGGGCGGTGCCGTTGTAGGACGCGAATTGAGCCTTGCTGTTGAAGCGATCGATGTCGCCGCAGTAGCCGAGGATGGTCGCGGCGTTGATCGGGCCGATGCCGACGATGCCGGTCAACGAGGTTCCCGACGCGGACACCGCGTGGTGGACGCGTTTCTTCGACACCTTCAACGCGGTGTCGAGCCGGGCGATGTCATCGATGAGCTCGGCCGCGATCAGGACCCGATGGCGGGTGACTTCGGAGTCGATTTCGACACCGTCGAGCACGGTATTCGCCTTGGGAACAGTGAGTTCGGTGCCGATGCCACCGGCGGCGAGGTCGACCAGCAACGCATGGAGTCGGGTGCAGTGCGTGTTACGCAGCTGGGCCATGTCGCGGTGCCGCTTGGCCAGCAGCCGCAGCACCCGAGCATGGTCATCGGGTCGCACCCGGGTGAGGCGATCCGAGCGCAACGCGGCGACCGCGATCGAACGAGCATCGTTGGCGTCGTTCTTCTGGGAGCGACCCGAGCCGAGCACCCGAACCCGCGAGGCGAGCACCGGTGGAACGTCGAATACCACCTCGCCGGCGGCGACGAGCTGCTGAGCGAGGAGATAGCCGAGACCGTTCGCGGACTCGACGGCCCACTCACGTTGCTCAAAGCGGGCCGCCCACTCACGCAGACGTTCCACCTGCGCACTCGAGGCTCGGAGCGAGAACTCGTCAAGTGCCGCTTCGTGGTCGTCGATCGCGACGGCGGTATGGGATTGCTTGTGAGGATCGATGCCGATCATCGTCATGGGGATGTGCCTTCCTGGTTAGTGGTGAACCGAGGTGGGCACTCCTGATTCGGGTCGATGTGCTCGCCTCTTTCGAGCCACACCACCGTCGGACGATCCGACCGGCGGACAGTTCGCTAGCAAGCCAGCTCTGTCGAGCGGCGGGCACGTTCGAGCCCACCAGCCGGACCACCGACGCTACGGAACCACCGCAACGCACATCCCATCATCAATCAGGCACCTCAGCGCTCACCAATGTGCGCTGTATTGCCAGGCGCGGCAGTTGCGCCGGTGCCGCTTGCCACGGGCTGGTCGGTCGGTAGTGCCTGATCTCGGTGAGGTCTTGCCCGTAGCACCGTGAGCAGCGCATTGCGCGTTGGGTTGTCAGCCGGGGCGCTTGTAGGGGGTGATGGATCCTTACTTGAAGTCGGCCTGGATGGTCTGCGTCGATCCGTCGACGGTGACAGACCCTCCGTACGGGAGGATCCACTGCGGCCGCGTGTGTCCGAACGGTACGCCAACGCATACGACGGCATCAGGGTTGTACGCAGAGACCGTTTCGATGGCGACGTCGCGCTGCTCTGCGCGGTGCGCGGCGCGAGCTTCGCTGGTCGACGGACGACCGTGGTCAGACGCCGGCGGGCGTGCCACCACGACTGCGTCGATGGCAGCCAGCACGCCGCGTTCGCCCAGGGCTCGAAGAATCCATCCGAACTCGTTGGCAGGAATCAGCAACTCACTGCTCTCCAGAAGCAGCACCGCTCCGTCAAGGACTGCCGCGTCGACAGGGAAACGTCCGGCAGTCAGTACCCACTGGATGACCTCAATGCAGCCGCCCCAGGTCCGGCCAGTGACCGAGCTCGACGGACCGGCCCAGGTCCACGGCTCAGTTGATTCCCGGTGGCCGAACTCCCGGAGCGATTCTGGGCTTGACCAGTCGTGGCCGATGTCTTCTGATTCGCCGGGATCCGTGA
>JBCBSO010000234.1:0-6563 GCA_039819205.1 Actinomycetota bacterium | reverse complement strand
CATCTTCGGAACTGGCCCGAGCGAACTCGGTGTGCATCCGACCCGCGCCGAACACGACGGGCAGGTCTGGCAGACGCAGCGCCACGTCGAGCTTTCGTTCATGTGCGATGACGTGGCCGCTACTCGGGCCGAGCTCGAGGCACAGGGGGCCGAGTTCGATGGCGGCATCGTCGACCGTGGTTTCGGACTGGTGACGATGCTGCGCGTGCCCGGCGCAGATGCCATGCAGCTCTACGAACCGCGCCACGAGGTCGCATATCCGCTCGACGTGCGTCGGTCGGTGTCACCACCGACGAACGTTGTCGATTGACTCGGCGAGCATCTCGTCGATTGTCTCGAGGGAAGGGATTTCCGGCCGCAGGTCTGCCGTGCCGGGAATCATCCGTTGCGGGAGCTCGATCGCAACGGCGATTTCATGCGGCGCCGCGCGCAGCAGGGCAAACACCGCGGCGTAGTCGACGACGTTGCCGGTGATCGACGTCCAGCGCCAGCCGCCGGCGTCGCGGACGGCGTCTTTGAGGTGCACGGAGCCGATGGACGCGATCGACGCCTCGACATCGGCCGCGAGATCGAGGTGGCCATCGGTCGCGAAGTAGTCGTTCCCAAAGTCGTAATTGAGGTCGACGCGCGCTGACGCGATCCGCTTCACCAGCTCAGCGCCGATGCGGTCGTGAACGAGAGCGGACGGTGTTTGCGTCTCGATGCCGAGCGTGAGTTGGAGCTCGTCGAGGACGGGGAGGAGGGCCCGGATGCGATCGAGGAAGGCCGCCTCGCTGCCGATCGGACCTGATCCGACGTTGACTCGACTGGCGCCGAGCTCGGCGGCGAGGAGCAGCTTCCCCTCGAAGGTGGGGCGGTACGTGTCGTCCATCTCGACGATGCTCGGTCGTTGCGCCGAGATCGCTGTGCACCGCAGCTGTCGGTCGGCGAGCATCGAGAGCACCTCAGTGCGGTACGCGGGTGAGGTGATCGCAGCCGGATCGATGTGGGTGAACAGCCCATCGATCGCGTCGAGCTCGACTGCATCGCAGCCGTCGAGCTCGCCGACGTGGTCGAGCGCGACCTCGAGGGCGTACCCCGAGTACGCATTGGTCGTGACGGCAACCGCCCCGGTCAGCACGCGACGAAATGGTACTCACGCGCCCTCGCGCGGGCTCGTGGCGGTGACGGTCGGCCGTCGACGAGGTCAGCCGCCGATGGCCGAGGGGTCGACGTCGCAGAGCAGGATCGAGTCGAGGAGGACCTCCTCGTAGAGTCCCTGCGACTCTACGGGTACGTTGTCGAGGTCGCGCAACGAACCCGTGTCGGGGTCGCGCAGCTCGTCCTCGCCGAGCCCGCCGACGAACGCCTCTGATACGCACTGGGCGTCGTCGCCGGTGATGCCCACGTTGGCTTCGAGCTCGACGGCGAACTCGTCCACGAGATCGTCGATTCCGGTTGCGCCGCCAGCATCGGCGTCGCCCTCATCGGAACTGCCGCCTCCGGCACCGGGCGTAGCCTCACCGGAGTCGCTGCCGACGAACGGCAGCACCAGTCCCTCGAGATCGCCAGGCATCCCCGACAAGATGAGCAGCGTCCGCGAGCCGGTCGCGCCCTCGACGGCGAACGGTCCACCGACGGTGGGTTCGGCGCACTCGGTGTCTTGGTTGTCGTAGAACACGACGTCGGCCGCACCGTCGAAGAAGAACGCCGGCGTCTGGTTGCCGCCGATGAGCACGTTCTCGAGGTTCGTGTTGTCCTGACATCCCGCAACGCCATCGAATCCGAGGCGCATGCCGAAGTCGTTGTCGGTCACCGAAACCGATACGACGACCAGGGTCGCTGCGCTGTCGTCGCCGGCGGGCATGGAGTTTGACGCGTCGGGAGCATCGGTGGTGGGGTCTTCCCACAGCTCGAGGCCTCTGGCTTCGCCGGCGAAGTCGTCGTCGTACAGCACGATCGTGCGGATCGGTCCGTTCTCCTCGAACGCCGTGCTGAACTCGCCAATGAAGTCGGTGCAGTCGACGACGCAGGTCGGGTCGGTGGCACCTTCCTCGGTGACGAGGAAGACGCCGTCGGTCGGCGGCGCGTACAGGTCGCTGACCTCGCCTGGCTGCAGCCCGCTTTGCACCAGCGACGCCTCGACGAGTCCTGTGGTGCGCAGGTAGAGGTCGACGGGACGATCGAGCTGATTGACCGCCCGGAACTCGATGTCGCCAGGTGTGAAGTCGCCCGACGAGCTGCCTCCGTCACCACCATCACCGGAGTCGTCGCCGTCGGCCATGTCGTCGTCGGCCATGTTGTCGCCGTCGGTGGTCGCGGTGGTGTCGTCCGATGGTGCGTCGGTGGTGGCTGCCGCTTCGGTGGTCGCCGTGGTGTCGTCGCTGCTGTCGTCGTCGCTGCCACACGCAGCAAGGATCAGCGCCCCGGCGGTCGCAGTGATGAGGAGGGATCGAGTTGGTGTCCGCACGGGCGAGCACCTTACTGAACGCGCTGAGGCCGTATCGGCTTGGGTGATGGGCCTAGCCTGCCTCGCCGATGCACGAGTTCCGCCCGCCTGCTGTGGTCGAGGCCGACGCCGAGCTATTGCGCACGATCCGCCGTGGTGATGCCGAGGCGATCGGTGAGCTCGTACAACGGCAGGGTCAGTTCGTTCACGCCCTTGCGGCCGCCGTTGCCGAACCCGATCGAGCCGACATGCTCACCCGGCATGTATTTGTCCAGGCCTGGCGCAACTCCGAAGCGGTTGAACCGGGCCGCGCATTCCGGCCATGGCTGGCACAGCTCACGTTGCGCGTTGCCGAACACGAGGGCCTCGACATACCGACGGTCTCGACGAACCAGCTGAGCGACGACGTGGTGGCGGAGCTGGTGGGCCCCGAAGCCGAGTGGCCGCCGCTGTCTCCCGAGCTCGGCGACGATGTGGTCGCTGCGGTGGTCGCCGAATCGTTCGTGGCGCCGCTCGAACCCGACGCGGTCGCCGGCCAGGCGGGGCGGCCCTGGCTTCGGCCCGCGCTGATCGGCGCACTGTGCACGCTGTTGTTCCTGCTGATCGGCACGGTGGTGCTGAGTGTGCTCGGCGGCAGCGACGTCGGTGACGAACGGTCGGTCGAGTTACGTCCGACGGGACTCGTCGAAGGCGTGGAGGGTGAGGTCACGGTGCTCGACACGATCGACGATCTGCGCATCGAGTTCGACGCGACACAGTTCGAGCGGCGGTCGGACGGATCGTTCTACGAGGCATGGGTGGCGACGGTCGACGGCGAGTTGATTCCGTTCGGCACGTTCAACGGCGGCGATGCGGTGGTGCTCACCGGCGCGGTGCGGTCGCCCGACGCAGCGGAGTTGACGATCGCTCTCGCGTTGCCCACCCCGGCCGACGCCGACGACCGTCCGGTGCCGGCCAACATCGTGGCCACCGCTGACCTGACGAACTGAGTCGAGCGGGATCAGCCCGCGACTCGATCCTGCGCCAATCAGCGCGGCTCGCGCGGGAGGCCCAGCACGCGCTCGCCGAGGATGTTGCGCATGATGTTCGACGTGCCGCCCATGATCGTGTAGCCCGGGGCGTAGGCCAGCCCCTTGGTGACGTCGGTCCAAAGTGTCGCCTCGGCGCCCAACGTGGCCCCGACGAACTCGGCGACGCGCACTTCGTGTTCGGTGCAGAAACACTTCGTCGCCGCCGAGAACCCGGCTGGCGCCTGGCCCAGCACCTCGCGGGCAACGAGGACCCGACCGAGCCGGTACTCGATCTCGATCGAGGCCATCTCCTGGCGGACACGCGGATCCGAGGTGTTGGCGCGCGCTGCCGCCATCTCATACAGCGCCCGGTTCGACACCAATCGGTCGATTCCGCCGCGCTCGTGCTCCAGTTGGCGCATCGTCTGCTTGAACGCGTTGCCCTCGACGCCCACGAGGTTGGCCACGGGAACGCGCACGTCGCTGAACCACACCTCGCAGAAGTGGCGATTGGTGGTCATGTCCGTGATCGGACGAACCTCGATGCCCGGTGAGTTCATCGGCACGATTACTTCGCTGATGCCCTTGTGTGGGGGCCCCGAGCTGTCGGTGCGGCAGATGAGGTAGCAGTAGTCGGCCGATTCGCCGAAGCTCGTCCAGATCTTCTGGCCGTTGATGATGAAGTCATCGCCGTCGCGTTCGGCACTCGTCGTGAGCGATGCCAGATCGGACCCCGAGTCGGGTTCGGACATCCCGATGCACCAGGTGGTGTCGCCCGACAGGATCCCGGGCAGAAACTCCTGTTGCTGGTCCGCGGTGCCAAAGTTGATCAGCGTCGGGCCCATCTGGCGGTCGGCGAACCACATCGCCGCGATCGGGGCGCCAGCGGCGATCAGCTCCTCGCCGATGATCAGCCGGTCGATCGGTGGCCGGCCGCCGCCACCGTGCTCGGCGGGCCACGTCATCCCGATCCAGCCGAGCGCCGCCATCTCCTTGGCGAAGTCTTTGGAGAACCCGTTGATCCACGAGTCGTTGTGGCGCCCGTATCGGTCGACGGCGTCGGCCGCCACCTTGCGCGCCTGCGCACGCAGCTCTTGTTGCTCGGGCGTCCAGTCGAAGTCCATCGTCATGAGAGCGTAGATGGCGATGTGGGGGCACTCCCTGTTGGGCAGTGTCGATCGCTGTGCGGTGGTCGCTGCGGGCGATCGCCGCTACGTTCAGCCTTGCCATGACGATCATCTACACCCACACCGACGAGGCGCCGGCGCTCGCTACCTACTCGTTCCTTCCGATCATCCGCGCCTTCGCCGGGGCCGCAGGTGTCGACGTCGATACACGTGACCTGTCGCTGTCGGGGCGCATCCTCGCCGCGTTCCCCGAGCGGCTCACCGCCGAGCAGCGAGACACTGGCGTTGGGAGCGACGATCTCGCCGAGCTCGGCGAGTTGGCCCTCACGCCCGACGCCAACATCATCAAGTTGCCCAACATCAGCGCGTCGATTCCGCAGCTGGCGGGGGCGATCGAGGAGCTGCAGGCACAGGGCTTCGACGTACCGGACTACCCCGACGACCCGCAGACCGACGACGAGCGCGAGATTCGCGATCGCTACGGCAAGGTGCTCGGCTCGGCGGTCAACCCGGTACTGCGTCAGGGAAACTCCGACCGGCGTGCGCCGAAGTCGGTGAAGGACTACGCCAAGGCCAACCCGCACTCGATGGGGGAGTGGCCGGCCAACTCCGGCACCCACGTCGCCACCATGGACAGCAACGACTTTGCGTCGAGCGAACAGTCGGTCACGGTCTCCGACGCCACCACGCTGGCGATCCGCCACGTCGCCGGCGACGGCACGGCCACCGTGCTGCGCGAGTCGGTGCCGGTGCTGGCCGGCGAGGTCGTCGACAGTTCGGTGATGAACGTTGCCGCGTTGCGCACCTTTCTCGCCGAACAGATCGCCGACGCAAAAGCGCAGGGCGTGTTGTTCTCGCTGCACATGAAGGCGACGATGATGAAGGTCTCCGACCCGATCATCTTCGGTCACGCGGTCAGCGTGTTCTTTGCCGACGTGTTCAAGAGCTACGGCGATCTGCTCGCTGCTGCGGGCGCCGATCCGAACAACGGACTCGGCGATGTGCTCGAAGCGATCGAACAATTGCCCGACGGGCAACGGATGGAGATCACCGCCGCGATCGACCAGGCGTTCGCCGACGGTCCCGACCTGGCGATGGTCGACTCCGACCGTGGGATCACCAATCTGCACGTGCCGAGCGACGTGATCATCGATGCGTCGATGCCCGCGATGATCCGCACCTCGGGTCAGATGTGGAACAAAGACGGCGAGCAGCAAGACACGAAGGCGGTTATCCCCGATCACAGCTATGCGGGCGTGTACCAAGCGGTGATCGACGACCACCAGGCGCACGGCGCCCTTGACCCGTCCACGATGGGCACAGTGCCCAACGTCGGGTTGATGGCCCAGAAGGCCGAGGAGTACGGCAGCCACGACAAGACGTTCGAAATCGACTCGCCTGGGACAGTCGAGGTTGTCGATACCGCCGACGGCACGGTGTTGATGAGCCAACCAGTCGAGCCCGGCGACATCTTCCGCTGCAGCCAGACCAAAGACGAGCCAATCCGTGACTGGGTGCGGCTGGCGGTCGAACGAGCGCGGCTCACCGGAGCACCTGCGGTGTTCTGGCTCGACCGCAATCGGGCGCACGATGCGCAGCTGATCGCCAAAGTCGACGGCTACCTCGCCGACCACGACACCGATGGGCTCACGATCGAGACCATGGCGCCGACCGAGGCCGCCACCTACTCGATCGAGCGGGCGCGCAAGGGCGAGGACACGATCTCAGTCACCGGCAACGTGCTGCGTGACTATCTCACCGACCTGTTCCCGATCCTCGAGCTGGGGACCAGTGCCAAGATGCTCTCGGTGGTGCCGCTGCTGGCCGGGGGCGGACTGTTCGAAACCGGTGCCGGCGGCTCAGCACCGAAACACGTGCAACAGTTGGTGAAAGAGAATTACCTGCGCTGGGACAGCCTTGGCGAGTTCCTTGCGCTGGCCGTCGCCCTCGAGACGCTCGGGCGGCAAACCGGCAACGACAGCGCGCGGATCTTGGGTG
>JBCBSO010000233.1:0-6583 GCA_039819205.1 Actinomycetota bacterium | reverse complement strand
AGCCGAACGACGACGGCAGCGAGTGGACCATCGTGTTGCGCGACGGTCCGATGTTCCACGATGGCACCCCGGTGACCGCAGCCGACGTCGTCTACAGCATCAACCTCTACGGGGTGTCGCCGAACTACGGGCAGTTCTTCGCGTTGATCGATCTGCCGAACGTGACCGCCGTCGACGACAAGACCGTGTTGGTGCCGATGGTGACGCCGCGGGCCGACCTGATTGAAACGATCTTTGGCCAGTTGTCGATGATCGTTCCAGAAGGGTTCACCGACTGGGGCAACAACGTGGGCTCGGGCCCGTTCGTGCTCGAACAGTTCGAGCAAGGCGTCGGGGCCACTGTGGTGCGCAACCCCGACTACTGGGACGGGCCGCCGTCGCTCGACCGCGTTGAGTTCACTGCGATCACCGAGGCGTCGACGCGGGCACGAGCGTTGGAGAGCGGCGAGATCGAGTACGCCGGTTCGCTTGATGCGCCGGCCGCTGAATCGCTCGACAGCGCCGACGGTGTCGGAGTATTCCGTGGGGGCGAGGTCAACTCGACGATTCGTTGCTTCGCCTTCAACAAGACGCAGGCCCCCTTCGACGATCCGAACGTGATCGAGGCGTGCAAGCTGGCCACAGATCGCCAGCAGCTGATCGACGTGATCGCCTTCGGGAACGCGGATTTGGGCAACGACATGCCCAGCAAGGGCTTCGAGGGGTACCCCACCGACGTCCCCCAGCGCGAACGAGACGTCGAGCAGGCGACGCAACTCTTCGCCGATGCCGGGGTGACCGAGTTCACGATTCGCGCCGCCGACTTCGTCCCCGGCATCGTGGCGTCGGCCGAGCTCTACGCGCAGCAACTCGCCGAGTGCGGCGTGACGGCCACCGTCGAGGTTGGTGATCCCTTGACCTACTTCAACGACTTCGCTCAGGTCATCTCGACGCCGTGCCAGTCGTTCTATTTCATCAACCGGCCTCCGGAGACCTTGCTCTCGAGCTACACCGGCTCGATGGCTGCGTTCAACGTTTTCGGGTCCGGCGATCCCGAGTACGACGCAGCACTGAACGAGGCGCTGTCGACGATCGACCGCGAGTCGCGCCGGGAGCAAATCACTGCGTTGCTCGAGACCGTGCGCGACGAGGAGGGTTGGCTGATCTGGGGCTTCGAGGAGCAGATCGACGGCCTGGTCGACAACCTCACCGGCGTCGACCTCACGCAGTCGGTACCGGTGTTCGGCAAGGCCACGCTGAGTTAACAACACACTGACCGAACAGAATGTCGCTCGGCCGTTTTATCGCCGCACGGTTCGTCGCCATGGTCGGCGTGGCGCTGGCCGTGAGTATCGTGCTGTTCGCGGCAGTCGAGTGGCTCCCCGGGGATGCGGCCACGCGCATCCTGGGCCAAAACGCCACGCCCGAACGCGTCGAGGCGCTGCGTGAGCAGCTGCGTCTCGACGAGGGCCCTGTGCAGCGGTACTTCGCATGGCTGTGGGGCGTGTTGCAGGGCGACTTCGGTACGTCGGTGGTCAATCAGCAGCCCGTGTGGTCGGTGATCTCCACCCCCTTGCGCAACTCGCTGGTGCTCGGTGCCATTGCGTTCTGCGCGATGTCGCTGATCGCGGTTGGGCTCGGCGTACTGGCCGGTCGGCGTCCGGGCGGCCGCGCCGACCGCATCACCTCGGCGATCACATCCTCGATTGCCTCGGTTCCCGACTTCGTCCTCGGCGGCGTCCTGATCGCCGTGTTCGCATCGTGGCTCGGGCTATTGCCCTCGGTGTCGCTGGTGCCGGTCGGGTCGTCGCCGTGGAGTGATCCGACGGTGCTGATCCTCCCGGCAGCGACGCTCGCAGTCTTTGGGGGAGCGTTCGGGGCGCGGCTGATCCGCGCCGTGGTCGCCGATGCCGCATCGTCCCCTCACGTCGAGGCGGCGCTGCTGGCGGGTGTGCCCGAGCGCCGTGTTGTGATGCGCCACCTGTTGCCAACCGTCGTCGGACCCACGGCCCAGGTGCTCGCCTCGATCGTCCCGTACGTGGTGGGCGGGGCCATCGTCGTCGAGCAGCTCTTCGGCTATCCGGGCATCGGTGCCGCGCTCATCGGGCACCTCGCTGCACGCGATGTCACCGTGGTGGAGGCGATCGGCATGCTGTTGACCATCGTCGTGCTCGGTGCACTGTTCGCCGCTGACGTCGTCGGCGCCGCTGCGGATCCACGCCGTCGCGGCGCCGCGGCGCGGCCGGCGAGCCAGCGCCCGTTCGGCGGCTCGGTGGCCGCGGAGCCGCAGTGAGCGACATCGATACGACCCGGGTGTCCGACGCGCGTCGCGATGCTGCGCCCGAGGCGCTCAGTGACGAACAGGCTGCGCCCGTGCGGTGGTTCGACGCGTGGGCGGCGGTGGCGATCGTGTTGTTCTCCATCACGGTGCTGCTGGCGCTGTTCGGCCCATGGATTGCCCCGCAGCCTGTTGGGAGAACCATCGGGCGGCCGTTCGATCCGGACGCCGGCGGGTGGCTCGGAACCGGCGAGCTCGGCCGGGACGTGTGGTCGGAACTGCTGCACGGCGGCCGGCGAATCGTGCTTGCCCCCGTGGTGATCACGGTGTTGGCGACCCTGGTCGGCACGGCACTCGGTGCGCTCATGGCGGCATCCCGTACGGCGAGCCGAGTCCTACGCGTGCTCGACATCGTCGCCGTGCTGCCGGCGCTTTTGGTGTTGCTGCTGATGCTGTACCGCTTCGGCGACAGCTTGGTCGTGGTCGGATTCGCCGTCGTACTCGTGAGCGCCCCCTTCATCGCCCGCTACATGCGCTCCGTTGCCGAGCCAGTGCTGGCCGCGGACTACGTACTCCAAGCGCGTCTCGTCGGCGAACCGCGCCGCCTCATCCTGTGGCGCCACGTCCTCCCGAACCTCACGGGGCCAGTACTCGCCGATGCGGCGCTGCGCGTTGCCGGCACCGTGTACGTCGTCGCCGCGGCGAGCTTCCTTGGATTTGGCCCACCGCCACCGGCAACCGACTGGGCGGTGATGATCAACGATGGCGCGGCTGGTGTCACCCTGAACCCTGCGGCCATCGTCGCTCCGGCGGTGGCGATCGCCATGTTCACCGTCTCGCTGAACTTGCTCGGCGATCGGCTTGCGGCGCGTTGGCGGTCGACGTGAGCACAGCGCAACAGGTCGAGCTGGCAGCGAGCGTCGGGGTGGTGGCGCCAGCGGCACTGCAGGTACAGGGGCTGCGCGTGACCGCCGCTCGTACTGGTCGGTGCATCCTCAATGATCTCGATTTGACCGTTGCGCCGGGTGCGGTCGTTGGGGTGGTCGGCGAGTCGGGGTCGGGCAAGACGACGCTGTTGCGGAGTTTTCTCGGCGCTGTCGCCGACGGATTAGACACCGCTGGCAACGTCCAGCTGGTCGACGGCGACGCCGCAGTCTCGCTGCTCGATACGTCGCCGAGGCAGTTGCGAGCCGTGCGCTCACAGCGGATCGCGTACCTTGCACAGGACCCGGCCCGCGGCTTGACGCCGACGATGCGCCTCGGTGCGGCGATCGCTGAACGGCTTCCATCCACGTATGACCGGGCCGCGCGGCGGATCGCTGTTGGCGAGTTGCTCGCATCGGTCGGGTTGCCCAACGACGACGAATTCGTCCGGCGGTACCCGTTCGCGCTGTCAGGCGGGCAGGCGCAACGGGTTGCGCTGGCGCGGGCGCTTGCCGCAACGCCCGACGTGCTACTCCTCGACGAGCCGACCACGGGTCTCGACGTGGTGACGCAGGCGGAGCTCCTCGACGAGCTGCGTCGTCAACATCAACGCACGCCGCGAACAACGGTGATCGTCTCCCATGATCTGGCCGTGATCGCTCGGCTTGCCGACGACATCGTGGTGCTCCGCAACGGCTCGATCGTCGAGGCGGGGAACTGTCGGGCGACGCTGCGCGAGCCACAGCATGCCTACACCCGTGAGCTTGTGGACGCCTGTCCGGACCCGCTGCGCGTCGGCGCTCTGGACACTCCGGCGTGGGCGGCGGGTCGCAGCGGCGATGGTGCAGACGCCGCCAACGCGACACTCCGTGTGCGTGGGCTCGTCGCGACGCACCGGCGATCGCGTCACGTTCCCGTGGTCGCCGCGCACGACCTCGACCTCGATCTGCGCGCAGGGACATGTGTGGCGCTCGTCGGCGCGTCGGGATCCGGCAAGTCGACGATCGCACGCACCATCGTTGGCGCGCACGTCCCAGATGCCGGCGTGATCGAGCTCGACAGCCGGCAGCTGCCTGCACGGCTCGACGATCGTCCAGCGACCGACAGGTGGCGGGTGCAGTGGATTCCGCAGGACCCGACGAGCTCGCTCAATCCGCGGCGCACCGTTGGCCGTGCGGTTGCCGACGTCGTACGACGCTGTCGAACTGGGCCAACTCAGGCATCGGATCGCGACGACGTCGATGCCGCCGTGGAACGACTGTTCCGTGAAGTCGGCCTCGACCCCGCACTTGCCGCCCGCCGGCCGGGAGCGCTGAGCGGCGGCGAACGGCAGCGGGTGGCGATCGCTCGCGCCTTGGCGGCGTCGCCAGCTGTGCTCATCTGTGACGAGGTGACGTCCGCACTCGACGTGTCGGTACAAGCAGGCGTGGTACGGCTGCTCCGCTCACTCGTGGACGATCACGATCTGGCAATGCTGTTCATTACGCACGATCTCGGACTCGTGCACGACATCGCCGATGAGGTGGCGGTGCTCCACGACGGACAGGTGTGTGAGATGGGACGGGTCGACGCGGTCGTGAGTTCCCCGCAACACGCCGCGACGCGCACGCTGCTGGCGGCGTCACCGTCGCTGTCGGCCGAACTCGGGGCGAGGCCAGACACCATCAACGGTGACACGTGACGGCGGTGGCGGCCGTGCTGTCGTGGTCGGCGCCCGTTCTGCGTTCGGCGGGGCACGCTCAGGACGTAAGGATCGCCTAACATCATGCCCGTGACGCTTCAATGTTGCACCGGTATCGAATCGGCGGAGTGGTGGTGATGTGCCCCAGCGCGATCCCGCACCGAGCGCGGCGGCTGGCCGACAAGGAGGCGCAACGATGAGCGCCCTGCGGTTGTCGCACGTACTCGAACGCGTCACCGACCTGCCTGCGGCGGTTGCCGCTGCCGAGGCTGCAGGGTTCACCGTTCACTGGGGGTCAGACCCCGACTACGCCCACAATGCGCTTGTGTGGTTCGAAACCGGTCCGTTCCTCGAGCTCTACGTGGCGCCTCCATTCGACGAGTCGACAGCGCCAGTCGTTGAGCAAGTCGCCGGCCCGGGGGCCGTGCTGCGCTCACGAAAGTGGGGCTCGATGGTTGATGGTTGGTGCGACTACGCCGTCGAGACCGACGACGACGATCTCAGCGCGGTGGTGGCGCGTTGTCGAGACGCAGGGATTGCGCTCGGCCCGTCGTTCTACCCAAATCGCACGTTGCCCAGCGGCGACACGGTGAGTTGGCATCTCGCTTTTCCCGACGACGCCGACCTGCCGTTCGTGATGAGCGCCTACTCGACGCCACAGCGACCAGCAACCGTGGCGCACGCCAACGGGGCAACCACCATCACGTCGATCACCCTCGCTCATCCCGACCCCGATCGTCTTCGCGAGCAGCTGATGCGCTACCTCGGTACGCCGGCGCTCACCGACATCTCCGTCGAGCCGGGGCCCGGTCCCGGAGCAACGATCACGTCGGTGTCGGCGGCGGGCCTCGACACACCAGTTCGATTCGGTTCATCGGTGCTCCACCCCGCGCCGTAGCCTCTCGGGCTGTGTGGTGCGAACGCAGTGAGTGAGCCGTTCCCCCGCGCGGCAGTGCGGGCGATGCCCAAAGCAGAGTTGCATGTGCATCTCGAGGGCACGGTCGACGCCCCCACGTTGCTTCAGCTCGCAGACCGTCACGGCGTACGACCGCCGGCCGACGACGTCGAGGGTGTCGAGGCGTGGTACCAATTCGACGGCTTCCCGATGTTCCTCGAGCGGTATCTCACGGTGGTCGGGCTGCTACGCGACCCCGACGACTTCGCATTGGTCGCCCAGCGTTATCTTGCAACTGCGCACGAGCAGGGTGTCGTTCATGTGGAGTTCCACGTCTCCGCTACTGCCCACATCGCCGAGAACGGATCCGCATGGGCACCGATCCACGACGGCATCGCCGATGGCTGTGCCACGGCGGCTGCGGCGACCGGCATCAGTTGGGGGCTCATCCCCGATGTATCCCCGCACCTCCCGGCCGAGGTGTGCGCACGGGCAATGGACCAGGTCTTCGCACACGAGCTGGCGCACGTCGTGGCGATCGGGATGGGTGGACCGTCCGACTCGTGGCGCACCGACGACTACTCGCCGATCTACGCGCGGGCGCGCGCCCTCGGCATTCCCGCCGTGGCGCACGCTGCCGAACACGGCGACGCCTCAGAGATTCGCTTCGCCATCGAGCAGTTCCAGGCCGTACGCATCCAACACGGCATCGGCGTGATGGAGGATCCCGCCGTGGTCGCGATGCTGGTGGACCGGGGCATTCCGTGCGACTCGGGTCCGTCGACGGCATGCAGCGCGAGGTTCGACCCCGGACACACATCGCACG
>JBCBSO010000232.1:0-6604 GCA_039819205.1 Actinomycetota bacterium | reverse complement strand
GAAGGGCATCCCGCGGCGGATGATCCGTCGGGTGTGGTTGGCGTAGCGCTGCACGATCGTCGCCCCGCGAGGGTTGGCCCGGCGCACGTGCGAGGCGATCGGGCATCGCTGCCCGTCAGGATCGTCGCGATAGTTGAAGCGGCTCAGCTTGTCGATCGGCAGCGGCGTTCCAGGGGTGTCGGGATCGGTATCGAGCGAGTTCCCGTTGGGCCATCGCCCGAGCAACTTGGCAGCGACGATGGTGCGCATCGCATCGTGACGTGAGCCACCGAACGCGTCCTCGGCTCCCTTGGGCAGCAGCGCTTCGGCGGCTGGATGGTCGAGGACCTCAGTCGCCGCCTCGGCGACGTACCGATCGAAGGCGCCGGCGTTCTGGCGAAGAATCCGAAATGCGTTGAACGAACCGTTGTAGCCGAACCCGCGCGTCGTGGCCGATGCTCCGGGAACCCGCCAGCGCAGACCCTCGAAGCTGGTGTCATAGTTGCCGAGCAGCGCGACACCGAGCGGTGCGTACGGCTGCTCGTCGAAATGCGGATCGTCGGGGTGCAGATCTCGGAACCGGGGCTGACTGATGTTGTCGCGGTAGCCGAATACCACTTTGTCGTCAGGCAATCCAGCGCCGTCGTGGGTGATCAGCGTGCGCACCGAGTCGTCGAGATGCGAGTGCGCTTCGAGGTCGGCGACCTCCTGGCCGTGCACGGTGACGATGGCGTGCACCGTGTCGCGATCACGGTACGGCTCGAGCCATGTCGACGGGCTCGACGAACCCTCATCGCCGAGTTTCAACGCCCGGCGCGGCATCCCATCGCGAAACTCGGGGGCGAACTCGTGGAGCACCGCGTCGTCGAGGCCCAGCGCCGCGAGGCCGGCGGCGGTGAATGCGATGTTCAGCATCGACGTCGGTTTGGTCGACCACGCCGCGGCGGTTTGCAGCTGCGCGTTGCCGGCGTCGGTACCGGCGAGCTGGCCGATCCACCGGCGCGCTCCATGGGGATCGACAACGCGGACCGCAAGATGACGCACAAGCGGCACGCGGTAGCCACGGAGCACCCAGCCCTGCACGTCGTCGAGTTCGAGGCTCACCAGCCCACCCCCAGTCGGTCGCGCACTTGTGCAGCAGAGAACCCGGGGTAACCGCGGTAGATGCCGAGTTGCACGTTCGGCTGTTCGTGCATGGCCAGCACGAGGTCGCGCGGCGCGTTGGCGACCCGTTTGAGCCCGGGAAACTCCTCGGTGATCGCGCCTGGAATCTGAAATGCATCGTGGGCCATGATCCAGTCGAGGAATTCGTCGACGTGTTCCTCGCACGGGGTGGTGGGAGGGTCCACCACGATCTCCATCAAGGCGTCGAAGACGTTGCCGAACAAGGCGATGAAGTCGCGGATGTACCCGCGCGGGTCGCCATCGAAGATCGACATCATGCAGAGGTTGCCGTCGACGATGTCGAAGCGGGCGAAGTGCACCGTGCCGACGTTGTCGAGGCCGACGAACAGTTCTTGGATCGATGCTCCGATGGCCGCCATTGCGTTCGCCCGACCGACCGCGGTGGTGTCACGCAGCGGCATCACCAGATTCATCGGCACCTGCAGACTGTCGGAGGGCGCCAGACCACCGACTTGCACGGCGTGAGCTGTGGTGGGCCCCTCACGCCACGCCCAATAGTTGGTGAGCACCGTCTGGAACGCCTTGCGGATCGGCCCGAGGATCGGCCCCTGCCACTTCATGGCGCGTCCTTCACCGGACAGCCGAGTCCGCCGCGTTCGGCGCACGACACCGCGTACGCCGCTCTGCGCGCGGCGAAGATGTGATCGAGCGGAGGATCGATTCCCGGGGCCAGCCGTGCCGGATTGAAGCTGATCGCTTCGCCATCGCGCTCTTGATCGGCGGCGATTGCCGTCACCCACAATGTGCCCATCACCACCGTGTGCCGCCATTCGGGCCATCCGACCGTGGGATCGTCGATCGGATCACCGGCCTCGGCCACGGTCATCCGCAGCTGGAACGACGCCGGAGCGTCGGCCAAGCGGGCACGAAGGTCGGTGCGCAGTCCGTCGGCACCGATGTCGAGGTCGCCGGCGGGGCGAATGCCGATCACCGGGTCCCAGCGGAAGCGCACGCGTCGGCGTACGCCGTCGGGACCGGTGATGCCGAACACATGAATCGTGTGGTATTGGGCACGCACCCAGCTCACCGGGCGGTACAGCATCGCGTCGCCGAGGATCCCCGCCCGAGCGTACGAGTGCCGATTGGCGAAGTTCATCAGCCCGTCGGTGGCGCTGGTCGGCGTCGCCGGTTGTTGCGGCGGCAGGCGCAGGTTGAGTTTCGCCCACCACCGGTCCCACCAATGCACGCGCTTGGTGGGCTGGGGAATGGCGTGCTCGGTGAAGTCGATGAACTGGCCGGGCGTGCGCACAAAGAACTCGGCCAAGGTCATCCCGACCAGATCCCACACACCCTCGTCGACGTGCAGCTTGACCGCCATCCCGTGAACGTCGGCGGCGTTGTCGTTCTCCTCGTGGTCGCCGCTGCCGTTCGAGAAGCGGATGGCGACGTTCGTGCGCGCCGTGTTGAACACGGGGCTGTTCGAGTACCGCCGAGCGACCGGCGACGGTTGGAAGAATCCCTCGGCACCGATGCCGCATGTATGGATCGGTCGACCCGTGTGCGGCTGACCCGGAAAGTCGTCGCGGATCTTCGCCACCAGCTCTGCACCGAGTGACTGATCGTCGATCGTTCTGTCCATCACCGCACCCCCGTCTCGGTTCCCCACTGCAGTGGTTAGCAGATCGACAGGTTTAGTGATGCCACGCGGCGGTGATGCGCTCGATTCGGTGGGTGATTCGGTTGAACCCCGACGCGCTCGCCAATCGCTCGGCCTGGGTGAACCAGCGCTGGGCCTCGACTCGACGGCCATTGCGTTCGGCCACTTCGCCGAGCGCCAGCAGCGAGCTGGCGTACGCCGCGCTTGCGCCGATGTGGCGATGAAACTCAGCAGCCACTGTCAGTCGATGGGTTGCTTCATCGGCGCGGCCCAGCACGTCGGCGAGCAGCCCGAGATGATGATCGATCCGACCCATCCATCCGGTCGTATTGCCAGCGCAGAGATCGCCGAACGGTTCCAGCTGCCGGTACAGCCGCTCAGCAGCGTGGCGATCACCCAAGTCGAACACGATGACCGCATACCGGGTGAGCACGGTGAACCAGTCACGGTCGTAGGGCACGTCAGCGAAGTCATTGGCGACGAATGGGGCGAGCGCAGCCGCCGCTTCGTCGAGCTGTCCTGTCTCGGCGAGTACGAGCGTGTATCCAGCCCGTACCCGACCGAGCAGATCGCGGCGGATCGGATCGGTACCTGGATCGCTCGCCATGATCTGCTCGAACATGGGGACGATCTGATCGGTTCGGTCGGTGATGATCGCCGGGTTGAACGACACCCCGAGCCACCACAACGCAGCAGTTGGTTGTTGGGCGCGGGTACCGACGGCGAGCATCTCATCGGCCAATGCCAACGCTTCGAGCGCGCGCCCTTCGATGGCTGCCATGGCCGCCTCGAGAAGGCGTGCGTGGTACGCCAGGTTGACGTCGCGGATGCGCAGCGCCGCCGATGTCAGCTCGTCGACCAAGCTGCGCGCCGTATCGAGGTCACCGAGCTCGGTCGCCGCACCGTACGCCTGGAGTACCCAGTCGATCGGGGGCGCCGAGCGGCGCCCCGACTGGGCGTGGGCATCGCGCAGTTCGTGCGCCAGATCGAGCCGCTCTTGCGCGGTCCCCGGCCGGGTTTGCGTCATATGGCGGTAGTGCACCACGTGATTCAGCGCGTCGACGTCGCCCGATCGTCGAGCCCGTTCGAGCGCTTCGTCGGACAGGCGATCGCTCGCTGCGCTGTCGAGTGCCAGGTAGCGCTCGGCGCTGCGTGAGGCGAGCAACCACGAGCGGGTCGCATCGTCGTCGGGGTCGACCGTCGACAGTGCCAGCACGTAGCTCCGTTCGCGATCGGGATCGTGCACGACCGTCGCCCACGGCACCGTGTTGGTGCTCGCAGCGCGCACGACCACCTCATCGATTCCATGCTCGGCGGCGAGCTGCGCAACCGACAGCAGCGTGTCGCGCGCCTCGGGTTTGCGAAGTCGACGTTGGGCCATGCCCAACGCCAGCTCGACATCGGCGCGTTGACGCACGGCGACGCTGGTGGGCGAGTCGTCGATGGCCCCCTGCACGGCCTCGAAGTACTGCAAGGCCTCGGCGTAGGCGGCGCGATCGAGGGCGCGATGGCCGGCTTCGAGGCCGTATTCGATCGTGCGCTCCAAGCCGCGCGCCGGTGCGGCGCGGGGATAGTGGAAAACCACTCTGTAGAGGTGATCATCGAGCTGGCCCGCATAGCGCGCTTCGATCGCCCGTGCGATCTGCTCGTGATGCCGGTGGACCTGCGTGCTCGGAATTCGTCGATACAACGTGTCGCGGGCAATGGCGTGGGCAAAGCGGTAGCGAGTGACGGCGCCTGGCACCTCGACCACCAGACCGCGTTGCACCAGGTTGTCCAACGCGGCATCGACGGTGCGCTCGTTGCCCTCGTCGCAGGCGGCGAGCACGCCGAGATCGAGCTCGCCGCCCATCACTGCGGCAAGGTCAGCGATGCGCAGTGCGTCGCGGTCGAGCCCATCGAGCCGTGTGGCCACCACGTCGTGCACGCTCGTCGACAGCGCAAGCATGTCGGGATCGGAGACGTCACCGATCGCTGAGATGAAGAAGGGATTCCCACCGGTGATCTCGATGAGGCGTGCCCGCTCATCTCCCGAGGTGGCGGGCAGCACCTCGACGAGGTCATCGGCCGCGAGGCCGCGCAGATCGATGTCGCTCGCCGACTCATGGCGGGCGCCGTCGCGCCGGAGATGTTGGACGAAGGCGCTCAGATCGGCGTCGTTGCGGTGGTTGATCGCGAAGAGCACGGGGGCGGTCGACTCGGCGCGCATCACGAAACGCAACAGCGCGACCGTCGTGGCGTCTGCCCATTGCAGATCGTCGATCACGATCGCCAACGGTCCCACCGAGGCGACGTCTTCAAACCAGGACAGCACCGCCTCGTACAGATGCACGAGGTCGGCATCGACGAGCTCGGTCGGACGGTCGCCGCCGCCGAGCAACTCGCGCAGCACGTCGGGAGCGTCACCCAGCCGTGTGGCCCGCTCATCATCCCACGCCGTGATCTCGCGGTACAGCTGCGTGAACGGCCACAGCGGCGTGCCGACACCCTCGTCGCATCGCCCCGACGCCACGGTGACTCCTTCAGCGTGCACCGTGCGGGCGAACTCGCGCAGCAGTCGAGACTTCCCAGCACCGGGTTCTCCGGACACGAACACGATCTGCACGCCGTGGTCGTTTGCCCGCTCGAGCGAACTGCGCAGTTGTGCCAGCGCCACGTCACGTCCCCCGAACGGCAGCGTTTCCACCGCCTGCATCCGCACGGGGAGCGGTGGCACGCTGGCATCGAGGGGACGGTGCACGCTCCAGGTGCGCAAGGGTTGCTGCAGCCCCTTGAGCTCGAGCTCGCCGACGTCGGTGAACTCCGCGTCGGTGCGCGACCCGGCGAGGAGGCGAACCACGTCGGAGCACCACACGGCGCCCGGCTCGCTGGCAGCTTCGAGTCGAGCCGCCTCGACCACCGGGGTGCCGAACACATCGTTGGCCTCCCACGCAACGTCACCGGCGCTCAGCCCCACGCGTAGAGCCATCGGACGAGGTGCGCCCGCCCGATTAGCAGCGGTGATGCGGCGCTGCATTTCCAACGCCGCGTCGATCCCAGCAGTGGCCGAGTCGAACGTGGCGACGGCACCGTCGCCCAGCCACTTGACGATCGTGCCGCCGGCCCGGGCCACCCCGCCCTCGATCGCCTGCTCGTACAGCTTGCGCACACGGTCGGCCACGCCGTCGCCGAGCTCGGAACGCGCCGCGGTGGAGCCGACCTGGTCGACGAACAGGACGACAGCGGTCCCGGTTCTGGCGTCACCACCCACGACGAAAGAGTAGAGCGCCAGGTGGTCTGAGAGCTACGAAGAGATGCGGCCCACGCCGAGTTCGGCCATCAGACCGAGCACCTTCGTTTCAATCTCGTCGCGAATCGGCCGCACGGCGTCGACGCCTTGCCCAGCCGGATCCGGAAGCGGCCAATCGAGGTAGCGGGTCCCTGGATAGAACGGGCACTCGTCGCCACACCCCATGGTGATCACCACGTCGGATGCCTCGACGGCCGCATCTTCCAATCGCTTCGGAGTGGCCTGCATCTCTCGGAGGTCGATGCCAACCTCCGACATCGCATCGACCACGGCGGGGTTGATGTCGTCAGCCGGCTGAGTGCCAGCCGACCGAACAACGACGCCGTCGCCCCCGTGGTGGGAGAGAAAGCCAGCGGCCATCTGCGAGCGGCCGGCGTTGTGCACGCACACGAACAGGACTTCAGGGGTGGCCATGGGGGCTCCGATCAGGACTCGTTGGTGGGTGGGGCATCGGCGCGAAACAGAATGCGGATCAGCCCGAACGCAATGACGGCGCCGATCAGTTGCATGGCGATGAACGCCGGTGCCGACGACGGAGCAATGCCGGCGAAGGT
>JBCBSO010000231.1:0-6624 GCA_039819205.1 Actinomycetota bacterium | reverse complement strand
CGCCCAATCCGGGTTTGCGTTGTGGCCGGGGGTGCAGATCATCCCCCACTTCGATGAGATCCCATCGCTCGTCGTGTCGGGCATGCGCCGCGTCGTCGGTGCTCGACTCACCGTGGTCGGCGTCAACGGAAACACCGCACTGTTGAAGACCAACGATGGCACCTGTCGCGTGATCGGCGACCGCGTCACGGTATGGACGGCCACCGACAAGGCGGAGTTCGGTCCCGGCGACCTGCCGGACGGCCTCCTTCCGTAACGACGCCCCCGACCGCGCTACCGCACGAACACGAACAGCGGTGCGTCGACCTGCGCCTCCGGCACAGGGTCGGCAAGCCGACCAACCCCGACGCCGAAAACGTCGTCGGCGCCGTCGAAGGCCAGTTCCTCGAAACCTGCCTCGACGAACGCCGTGCGCACGTCTGCGCGACGGTCCGGCTCACCGCTCCCCCGTGTCCAGATGACCACACCGCCGGGCGCCAGCAACCCGGCGAAACCACGGGCGATCACAGGCACCGCGTCCGGGTCGACGTTGCCGAGAATGCCACATGCCATGAGCACGTCGACCGGCAACACGTCGGCGAACACCGCTCGATCGGATGCGTCGGCGCAACGCACCTCGGCCCACGTTTGGCCGGCCGCCGCCTCCGACGCACGGGTGGCCAGCTCGCGATCCAGCTCGACGAGCACGGCCCGGGCCGGGGGCACCGCCAGCTCGGCGCCGAGCAGGTCACGCCCATCGCCAGCACAGAGGCTGAGCACGGTCGCGGGGTGCGGGATCGCGTCGAGCGCTTCGGCCAGCCGGATGCGCACCCGCTCCAGGCGCCGGGCAAGTGAGCCCGTCGGCGAGTCGTACGCCTCGTGCCAGGCCACCCAATCGGTACGCGGTCCCGGACCCGCATGCCGCGAGAAGCGATCGGGATTCGACGACTCGCGCACGGCTACTCACCCTCCGCGATCGCCGAGAACCGATGCGCCGGATCGTCGCGTCGGCGAGACGGCACTGCGGCGTGGGCATCGAGCCGCGCCGCAACCGCCACGTCGTCGGCGAACCCGCGCGCGACCAGCTCGCGACCGCTCACCGACGCCGCAAGGGCCGACTCGAGATCGGCGGATTGTGTTGCGAACACGCTCGCGGCCGTGTCGGCTTCGACCGAGCGACCAAGACGCTCGTCCAGGGCATCGACGATGGCGCCCGCACCAAGCTGGTCTTCCATCGACGGCCGTACCGCCGCAGTATCGATGTTCGGCAGATCACCCACCTGCGACGCGATGAATGGCGCCGACCACATCTCCGCACACGGAACGATCGTGCAGCGCTCGGCAACCCCGGCAGCGAGTACCGCCTCGACCTGCCGGGCGACCGCGTTGCGGTTCGTGAGTGCGCCGATCGTCACCCACGGAGCGGCGGCCGCACACGCCACGCAGCGGCCGCCGTTGAGCGACGTCATCACCACCCGCTCACCCGAGGCCAGCGAACCGAGCGACGCGGGCGACAGCGAGATCTCGCCGGGACCGACCCGGCGCTGCTTCGACAGAACACGCGCATCATGGCGAGCGGCGAGCGCGGCTTGGCCTCCCGCGGCGTCGACCTCCTCGGGTGAGTAGCAAAACACCACACCGTTGCGGGCGACGACTTCGGTCACCGACGTGGAGAACGACAACACGTCGGCGATCACGACCATGTCGCCGCGACGTGCCGCGAGCAGTGCGCCTGTTGGACCCCACTCGACGTGCACGTCGGCACCGCTCGGCCATGGATCGAAGGACGCGCCAGACCCGTCGTCGGCCACGTCGCTGGTGCGTGCCGCCTCGTCGCCCACGCTGCGGACTGTAGGACGACGGCGTTCTAGGTCACAGCGTGTTTCCCGGCGCTCCACCCATGGTCGCCGAGATACCGCTCGGCGGCAGCCAAGGGGCCGGGTTCGAGCGTGCTGGCCAGGCTGTCGTTCCACCGATTGAGAAAGCCGAACAGCGCGCAGACGGCGATGATGTTGGTGATCTGATCATCGTCGAAGTGCACTCGACAGGCCTCGATGTCGGCGTCGTCTACAGCGTTCGGTTGTTGTCCCGCATGGAACGCCAGTCGCAGGGCAGCACGTTCGGCATCGTCGAATCGATCGCTCGAGTCGAAGCTCCACAGGTCGGCCAACTTGTCGGGGTCCACGCCGAGCTTCTCGGCATGCGCCACGGTGTGCGCCTGGCAATAGCGGCATCCCGAGGCGCTGCTCGTGATGTGGGCGACGAGCTGCGCAAGTTCTTGAGAGATCAGGCCGTTGCCGACCACGGTCATGGCCAACCCGACGTAGGCGTCGAGCAGTCCAGGTACGCGAGCCATGGTGAGCGATGTCTCGGGCACAAAGCCCATCACCTGCTCGTAGCCAGCCCACACGTCGGCGTGCGCGGCAAGTCGTTCTGCTGATGGTGGAGTGATGCGACTCGGCATGTTGATTTCCCTCGATCGAGCTTCACTGGTCGATCGAACAGCGTTCCATTCGCTGACTGCCTTGTCAACCGACCAGTAATCTCGTTGACATGACACGCGCCGAGCAACGGGAACACACGAGGAAACGCATCGTGGTAGCCGCAGTCGCCGTGTTCGCCGAACGCGGCTTCGAGGGGGCGAGCACACGCCTCATCGCCGCCCGCGCCGACACCACCCAAGGCTTGGTGACGTACCACTTCGCGTCGAAAGACGACCTGTGGCGCGCCGCCGCCGACCACGTTTTCGGCATCCTCGGCGCGGCCTTCGAAACGGGGCCCGACGAGCAGCCGCCTGGCGGTCGCGAAGTGTTGCGACGCTTCGTCGAGGCGAACGCTGCCCATCCCGAGGTGTTCCACTTCATCGTCGACGCCGGCCGCCACGACAACGAGCGCATGCGTTGGCTTGTCGATCACCACCTGCGTGAGCGCTTCGAGCAATTCGTCGGGTTCAACGACGCCAGCGGCATCGACGCGGCGACCACCTACTACGCGGTCGCCGGCGCGTCATCGCTGATCTTCTGCGTCGGTCCGGAGTGTCGACGACTCACGGGAGCGGATCCCACCGACCCCGCCGTGATCGACGCGCACGTCGACCTCATGCTCCGACTGTTCGCTGCCAACGACGACAGTTCATAGGTCACTTGACAAGCGAACGCCGATTCGCCAGAATCGCTGTTCGTTCGACAAGTCAACTGCATGACAACGATGTGAGGGGTGTCCCCAATGGCGACGAGCGATATCGAGACGATCGACACCGACGTGCTCGTGGTCGGGGCCGGCCCCGCAGGACTCACGGCGGCCTCGCTCCTGGCGTTGCTCGGCGTTGATGCGCTGACGGTCACGAAGTACGGCACGGCGAACTCGCCGCGGGCGCACATCACCAATCAGCGTGCGGTCGAGATCCTGCGGGTGCTCGGCATCGAGGATCGAGTGCAGCGGCGGGCGCTGTCGCATGAGCAGATGGGGACGCAGGTCTTCGCCACCGCGTTCGCCGGACGGGAGCTGTCGCGCATGATGACGTGGGGCACCGGCGACGACCGCATCGGCGACTACCGGGCGGCGAGCCCAACGGCGATGTGCAACATCCCCCAGCACATCCTCGAGCCGATCATGCTCGAGCGGGCAGGTGAACTCGGCGCCGATGTGCGCCTGCACCACGAGGTGGTCGAGATCCGTCAGTTCGACGATCACGTGCGCGCCGTTGTTCGACCGCGCAACGGCGGCACCGAGTTCGCCGTCGTCGCCAAGTACGCCATCGGCTGCGACGGGGCACGCACGGTGGTCGGCCGCGACGGCGAATTCGAGTGGGAGGGAACTGCCGGCAAGGGGCACGCCATCACGGTGTGGATCGAGGCCGACCTCGCCAAGTACACGGCGCATCGACCGGGCGCCCTGTTCGTGACGGTCACCCCGGGCAGCGAGGACTTCGTCAGCGTGTGGACCTGCATCGAACCCTTCGACGAGTGGAGCACGATCTTCATGCGGCCGGGCCTGGCCGAGCACGACCTCGACGCGTCAGATGTTGCCGATAGCGTGCGCGCCGCGATCGGCACCGACGACGTGGAGTTCACGATCAAGCACGTGAGCCCGTGGGAGTTCAACCACGTCGTTGCCACGCACTACCGCCGAGGCCGCCTGTTCATCGCCGGCGATGCCGCGCACCGCCATCCGCCGGCCAATGGTCTGGGGAGCAACACCTCGATGCAGGACTCGTTCAATCTCGCGTGGAAGCTGGCGCTTGCGGTCCGTAGCCAGGCTGGCGATGCGTTGCTCGACACGTACAACGACGAGCGTCAGCCCGTCGGCAGGCAGATCGTCGATCGCGCCAACAAGAGCGTCGACGAGATGGCCGAGTGGTTCGGCGTGCTCGGGGTGCACCCAGGGATGACGCCGCGAGAGGTCGACGACCGCATCGACACACTGTTCGGCCCACATGGTGGCGACGAACGGGCGGCATTGCTCGCCGCGCTCGACCAGATGAACTGGCAGTTCAACGCGCACGGCGTGGAACTCGGTCAGCGATACACCTCGAGCGCTGTCGTCCCCGACGGCACTGCGGTTGCCGTCCCGACCGACGACCCCGAACTGCACCACACGCCTTCGACGCGCCCCGGCAGCCCGCTCCCCCACGTGTGGCTGGCCATCGGCGACGACTACGTGTCCACGCTCGACCTGTGCAGCTACGACCGGTTCACGCTGATCGTCGGTGCCGACGGCGCTGTGTGGACCGACGCCGCCGCGACGATCTCCGACGAGCTCGGAGTGGAGATCGCACCGATCACCGTGTCGCTGGGATGCGCGGTCAACGACGTGTTCGGCCACTGGATCCGGCGACGCGAGGTCGGCGACGATGGCTGCCTACTCGTGCGCCCCGATCGCATCGTCGCGTGGCGCAGCCACGGTTCGGTCGATGACCCGACGGCGGCCCTGCGGGCGGCGATGTCTCAGGTCGTGGGCGTGCCAGCTCCGCAGTACGCCTAGGAGCGCTGCGGATCGGAGCAGAACAGCGCGCCGGTGTGTTTCGACACCACGAACACCCCATCGATCATTCGCTCCTCGACGACGGCACGGAGCGCGGCGAGCTGATCCGGCGCTGCCTCGGTGGCAGGCGGCGTCGAGGTCACGAAGGCCAGGAGGTCGTCGACGTCGGTGACGTGCAAGGTGTCGTGAAATCGCTCCCACGACACGCGGCCGAAGCAATCGACGAGCATCCCGGTGGCGACGGCGGGCGCGAATCGGCCGTTCACGGCGTAACGGGCGTCGTCGCCGAACACGGCGGTACGCACCGATTCGACTTCGCGCAAGTGCCCAGGTCCGTTGGTCATGAGCGCCACGGCACCGCCCGGCCGCACGACGCGGGCGATCTCGGCCACCGCCCGGGCGGGTTCGGGAACGTGATACAGGGCGTAGGTCGACACCACGAGGTCGAAGCTCGCGTCGTCGAACGGCAGCGATTGCGCATCGACGACACGCCCCTCGACCGAGGCGAAGCGTCCGGTCGAGGTGGCTCGCTCGACCGCTTCGTCGACCATCCCAGGTGAGAGATCACTGACGATGAGATCGATCGCCTCGGGCATCACGGCTGACGCGGTGCCCCAGAGCGACCCGGCGCCGCAGCCGACGTCGAGCACACGCCCGCCCGACGGCCACGGCACCCGCTCGATGAACCACTCGAACGCTTCTTGTGGCGCAGTCCGATACCGCGCATGCAGGTGGGCCCGCTTGGCGATCTCGGTGGAATCGCGGTACTGCACGTCGCGCAAGTAGTCGGGGTTGCTGTCGAAGTCAGCAGCTTTCGCCATTTGCGGACCGTAGCGTCGAGTTGAGGCCCTACGATCGCAGCCCGTGGTGTCGTGGAATGCGTTCGCGGGCGAGGAGCCCGAGATGGCCGAGGCCGGTCGGGCCATCTGGGCCGACCACGTGGTGATGTACTTGGCGACCATTCGAGCCGACGGCTCGCCGCGGGTGCACCCGGTGGTGCCGGTACTCGCCGATGGGCAGGTGTGCGTCGCCATCCCGGCGTCGTCACCGAAAGGTCGCGACCTCGATCGCGACCCACGCTGTGTGCTCCACGCCCTTCCCGGAGCGCGCGACGACGAGTTCGTGCTCCGCTGTCACGCAACCGAGGCGGACCACCTGCGCGCCGCGGTGCAGGAGGCAGCCGATCACACGATCCACGATGGAGATCGCGTGTTCGCCTTCGACCTCGAGCAGGTCGACCTGGGCCACTGGGAACACATCGGCGAGCCCGACACATACTCGGTGCGCTACCGCTGGGTGCCGGGCTCGATCACCCAGGTCAAGCCGTAGAGTTCCGCACAACGCACACCACGGGCAGACCGGCCGGTCTGGGCGATGCGCATGCCGCCGCGGCAGACTCGTCGCATGGCAGGCGCGCACGGCCGGATCAACAACCAGCACGAGTGGGACGAGCTGCGCGAAGCAGTGGTCGGCCGCTGGGTGCCGAACACGTACCGTTCGCCGGCGATCGACGAGGCGATGCGGGCACAGTTTCCATACATCCCCGACGCTGCCTGGGAGTACTTCCGGCCGATGGAAGGCCGGCTCCTATCGGAGCAGTATCCAGCCGACGAGCGTGGCCACGAGGTATTCCTGCTCCTCGTGGTAGCCCTGATCGTCGGC
>JBCBSO010000230.1:0-6635 GCA_039819205.1 Actinomycetota bacterium | reverse complement strand
GGTCGAGGCTGCTGGATTCCGCAAGTACCGCATGGCGCTGTTTCGTCGAGTCGGTGCGCGCGTTTTTGACTTCATGGATCGGCTCCCCGACGGCGACTGGTACATCCAGGCGGTCGCCGTCGACGAGGCGGGCAGGGGCAAGGGTGTCGGTTCTGCGCTGCTCGCTCACGCGGAGCAGACCGCGCACGAGGTCGGCGCACAGCGCATGGCACTCGACGTGTCCGTGAACAACGATGGCGCCCGGCGCCTGTACGAGCGCCTCGGCTATGCCGTCGAGTCGAGCTCCAAGTCGATCCCGTTCGTCCCCAACGCCGCCGTCCACCGCATGGCGAAGCCGCTCAAATAGCGCCGAAAAACCGGGGATTTCCGGCGCCAGGCGCCGGAAATCGCGAACAGAACGGGCGGGTCGAAGGCTATTCGTGCCAGTTGATGGTGGCCCGCATCGTTGCCTCGAAGTCTTCGAAGCTCATCGACGCCTTGGCGCCCGAGATCAGCTGCGCATCGTTGCCGACGAACTGGCGGAACGGGGCGTCCGGGTCGAGCGCAGCACGCACGATTGCGTCGGCCACCTCTTGTGGGTCGGGCTCCGGCCCGTCGCCGTCGAGGGCGGTGAGTGTGGCGCGGAAGCGCTCGGAGCGCCCCTGGTCGTCGGATCCGTCCCACGCGACGGGGCGAATCATCTTGTCGCCGAACCCGGTGTCGAACCGGCCGGGTTCGATCAGTCGGACGCGGATGCCTTGCTGGCTGGTCTCGAAGTGCAGTGCCTCGCTCAGGGCCTCGAGGGCATGCTTTGATGCGGCGTAGGCGCCGCCGTACGGGGTGCCGACGACACCTGCCACGCTCGACACGTTGACGATCGTCCCCGAGCCCCGCTCGAGCCACGCTGGTAGCACGGCACGGATCATCCGCACCGGCCCGAACACGTTGGTGTCGAACTGGGCCGACAACAGGTCGTCGTCCAGCATCGCCACCGACGACTGGACCTCGAAACCAGCGTTGTTAACGAGCACGTCGAGTGTGTCGGCGTCGGCCATCGCCGCGGCGATCGAGGCTGCGTCGCCGACATCGAGCTGGCGAATCTCGACCGACCCGCTCAACCCATCGGACTGCGCTCGAAGATCGTCGCCCTTCCCGGTGTCGCGCATGGTGGCGATCACCTCGTGACCGTCTTTGGCCAGGGAGACCGAGGTGAGTAGTCCGAAGCCGCTGTTGCTGCCGGTGATCAGGATCCGTGCCATCGCCGCACGGTAGCTCGCCCCGAATTGGACCACGACGTGGACCTGTCCGTTGATGGTTGACTGGCGAGATGAGCTCTCAGCCTGCACACCACGTTGCTCAGCTCAACATCGGCCGCCTACGGGCGCCGGTCGACTCGGAGCTCGTCGCGCCGTTCATGGATGCGCTCGACGAGATCAATGCGCTCGCCGACGGCTGGCCCGGTTTCGTCTGGCGCTTCCAGACCGAGGATGGCAACGCCACGGCTGAGCGCCCGTTCGACGACGAGTCGATCCTCGTCAACTTCTCGACGTGGGAGTCGATCGAGGCGCTCGGCGACTACGTGTACCGATCGGACCACACGGCGTTTCTGCGACGCCGGCGGGAGTGGTTCGAGAAGATGGATGAGGTGGTCACGGTGCTGTGGTGGGTGCCCGCAGGTCATCAGCCTGACGTGGACGAAGCGATCGACCGGCTCGAGGCACTGCGTCGCGACGGCCCCACTCCGTACGCCTTCACGTTCCGCCATCGTTTCGACCCCGATGGACAGCCGGTCGCGTCGCGACGTCGCGACACCTGCCCCGGCTGATCATCCGGCCCGCGGTCAGACGACGAGCGTTCGGAGGCGGGCAACGCGCGGGTCGTCGCCGCCGAGGTAGCGCACCAGCACCCCTGCCACCGCGTCGTGATCGAGCGTGCCCGCGTCGCGCATGGCCTCGAGGTCGGCCCAGTCCTTGGTGCGATCGAAGAACGCCTTGAACACCGCCAGGTCGCGACAGGAGAGGAAGGGCAGGTCGACGGCGCCGAACGGTTCCCACCTGACCCGCGCAGCGGCCTGGCGGTGGAAGTCGGTCGTGTCGAGGAAGACGTCGATCGGCGTGGTCTCCCACCACAGGCGTGCCTGGCCGTCGGCGGTGAGTTGGGCGATGGCCTCGGGGTCCCGCTCGACGGCCTCGGGCAACGCATCGATCACGTCGACGACGCGGTCGGTTCCGACGAACACGTTGACATCGATGTCGATGGTGCCGCGCGCCCGCTCCGTGCACCACGCGAGTGCGAGCGCGCCGCCGAAGGCATGGGGGAGCGATGCCCCGGCGAGCGCGTGGTGGACCGCCCGAATTCGGGCCGGTAGGCCGGCGGGTTCGGCACTCACGAGGACGGGGCGAACGGGGCTGCGGACAGCCGACGTTCGACGCGGGCCGGGAACATCGCGGCGAGCTCCAAGACCTCGATCAGCTCACGGCCGCGAGCCTCCCGGGCGTCGTCACCGCTGCCGATCCGCCGCTGCAACTGACTGTCGACGGCGAATCCAGCTGCCCGCATGACCCTGGCGAACGTGTTGACGTTCGGCGATTTCCGCCCGTTCTCGTAGGCGGCGATCGTCGAGTGGGAGGTCCCGGCGAGTTGCGCGAGCTCGCGCAGTGTCAGCCCGGCGGCGGCGCGTGCGTTGGCGATCGCGGTGCCTGCGTCCATGGGGCGGATGATACCACTGTGGTATCCGATCGGATACCACAGTGGAGTCAGTGCTGCAACCGCACCAACTCGCCGGCGAGCTCCTCGTCATGGCGATGGCCGCCACGTTCGAGGTCGTCATCGACGTAGCCCACCTTCGCCACACATCCGCAGGCGACGAACTCGACGTCGCCCTGGTCGCTAGTCGGTGACGAGGTCGAGCACGAGCCGGAGGCCCGCGTCGATCTGAGTGAGCGTGTCGTGGTCGAGTGCGCCGACTCGTGTGCCGAGCTGACGCTTGTCGAGTGTGACGATCTGGGAGACGTTGACGACGGAGTCCTTCGGTAGCCCGGATCGCTCAGCCGGAACGGCGACGTTGCCGGGCGCAGCGGCGAGGTCGGTGTTGCTGCTGATCGCCGCGGCGACGATGGTGCTGATGCGGCTGAGGTTGAACGAGTCGGCCGAGACGACGACCACCGGGCGCCGCTTGCCCGGTCCGGATCCCGTCGGCGGCTGCAGCTCGGCCCACCAGATCTCACCGCGCGCGATCACCAGTCCTCGTCAACGGCGAGGGCCTGCAGGGCGGCCAGGCCGGTGTCGAGCTCGGAGGGTCGGTCGCCGTACACGTGGTCGAGGCGCTCGGTGACGCTCTGTGACTCCTCGGCCTCGAGCAGCCGGGTCAGCGCCAGGGCGTAGAGCTCGGACCGCGAGATCCGCCGCCGCCGGGCGACCCGGTCGGCGGCCTCAAAGATCGGATCTGGGATCGAGACAGCGGTCTTCACCACCGGTGAGTATAACTGGGTCATACCAGACCTCCGCTCATGGCCGGCCTGTGTCGCCGGGCGATGTGACACCCCCTCGTCAGGATGGAGTCATGGGAACGTCTAGCTGCGAGTGGGAACCGGTGCCCGCCGGTTCGTACGCGGGGCTGGTCGATGCGCTGATGAATCTCGACGACGCCGCATTGACCGACGAGTTTCGCTCGCTCGAGTTGCGGCGACGAGAGGTCGAGGCGCGAATGGCGGCGATCGTGCGCGAGTCCGAACGGCGGTCGTTGCCGGCCGAGGACGGGCATCGTTCGGTCACCGCGTGGGTGCGGGCACACACCAATTGCGCTCGGACCGAGGCGGCACGGTTACGGAGGCTCGCGCAGGCGGCAGACTCGGTCCCGGGGCTCGGCGACGCGCTGTTCGAGGGACACATCGGCGGGGGACAGGCCGACGAGCTGGCGCGAGCACGCGCCAATCCGCGCTGTGGCGACCAGCTGGCCGACAGCGCCGAGATGCTGCTCGACCACGCCGAGCACCTGTCGTTCGAAGAGTTACGCACCGTCGTGAAGCGGTGGGAGACGCTCGCCGACCTCGACGGCGCCCAGCAGGACGACGACGCATCGCACGAAGCGCGAACGGCCTCGGTCGGAACGATGCCCGACGCCGCCGGAGCCGGTGTCGACATCCGAGCGAGTGGTGGCAGCGGGCTGGTCGCCGCCGAGTTCGCCACCATCTTCACCGCCTTCGTCGAATACGAGTTCCAACTCGACGTCGCTGCCCGCACCGCCGAACACGGGCCCGACGCGCCAGCCTCGCTCCTGCCGCGCACCGACGCTCAACGCCGCTACGACGCGTTGCTGCGCATCTTCCGGCGCGCCGCTCACGCCGGAGTCGACGGCCCGGCCACACCGCTGGCCACCGTTGTCAACGTGCTCACCGACCAGCACACTCTCGAACGGGTACTGGCCCTGCACGGGATGTGCCCGCCACCCGACGACCTGCCGACTCCCGACATCGCCGGCCAGCGGATCGAGACCTCCAGCGGCTCGGTCCTCGCCCCTGACGACGTGGTGCTCGCCGCCCTGCGCGGCCACGTCCGGCGGGTCGTGATCGACGCCGCATCGGTACCCGTCGATGCCGGCCGCAAGCGCCGGCTGTTCACCGGTGTCGCCCGCGACCTGATCAAGATGATGCGCCCACGCTGCAGCCACGCCGGCTGCACGGTGCCCGGCGAGGTGTGCGAGGTCGACCACGTCGCCGAATGGGTCGACGACCACGGACTCACCGACGCCGCCAACGGCCGGCCGCGCTGTGGCAGCCACAACCGGTTCAAACACCAAGCGAAGCTGAAGTCCCACATCGATGCGCAAGGCCGGCTCGTCGACTACCGGCCAGACGGCACTCCGATCGCCCCCGCCGGACGACGAATCGCCCGCAGCGACACCAGCGGCAACGGCGACGAGGACGCCGACAGTGATCACGGTTCGGCCGACGATGCCGCGTGACACCTCGAACTCTGCTCGCGCAGGGTCTACCGACGTACGGACTGCAGCGCGGATGTGATTGGTTGGAGCGCCGGCCCGAGGCGGTCGAAGGTTGGTGCGATCGACTGGTGAGTGGCGTGCCGGAACGGATCGGGCGCGAACGAACCGCTGACCGTCGGTGGCCGGACTGCCGCGCCCGCGGCAACCGCGGCGCCGAGGAGCGCGGCGTGCTCATCGTCGGCGCGGGTCACGGTGCTGCCGGTCACGTCAGCGATGCTCTGACACCACGCATTGGATCGGCTGCCGCCACCACACACCACCAACTCGTCGCCCTCGGGAGCGACGAGCGCGGTCAGCTGACGAAGCGCATGGGCGACCCCTTCGAGTACGGCGGCGGCGATCACGGCTCGGGAAGTCGACCGGCTCATACCAACCAACGCAGCGCGGGCCGTCGAGTCGGCCGCCGGAAGCCGTTGTCCGTCGAGGTGGGGGAGTGCCAGCACCCCCGATTCGGCGGCGCACACCCCGCCGGCGAGTTGCTCGAGCTCGTCGTGATCAATCCCGCCGAGCAGCACCTCGCGCGCCCAGTCGACCACTGCACCTGCAGCGATCATCGGGGCTGCAGCCACCCAATGATCGGGGCTCAGCCCCGGCAATCCGAACGCGCCACCCTCGGGCATCACCGTCGTCGACGCGGCGACCCAACCCGACGTGCCGAGATACGCGTACGGGCGATCAGGCGCGGTGCCGACGATGCCCAATGTGGTCGCCACCGCATCGCCGGGAGCTAGCACCACCGTGGCCCTGGCCGGGACGCCCAACTCGGCGGCGACGTTGGCGCGGATGGGTTGAGGCGCACCGTCGACGAGCTGGGACGCCGGCAGTCGCTCGTGGTCAATCGCCGGCCGCCACCATGTCCGTTGCTCAGCCGCATACAGGCCGGTGGTCGACGCGGTGGTGTGTTCGCAGAGCGCGGCGCCGGTGAGTCGGCGAACGACTTCGGCGCCTCCGCCGAAGATCACCGCGTCGGTGGCATTCACCGTGTCGGGTTCGTGTTGCTGCAGCCATCGCCACTTGGCAGCCACCGACGTGGCGTCAGGTGGTCGACCCACGGCCTGTTCCCAACCGTTCAGCTCGACCGTGAGTTGCTCGGCTTCGGCAGCGGCACGAGTGTCGCTGTACAGGATCACCGGGCGGACCGGCGCGCCGTCAGCGCCGATGCACAGCAGATCCTGCATCTGTCCGGTCGCGGCGACGACGTCGACCATCGCCCGATCGGCGCTGGGCAGCGAAGTGATCGCCGACGACACGGCCGACCACCACTGATCTGCATCCTGTTCGACTGCGCCGTCGATGCCGGCGACGTTCGACATGGTCTCGACCGCCGAGTGCGCCTCGGCGACAACGGTCCCGTCGCGGACGATCCCCGCCTTGGCGTTGGTCGAGCCGACATCGATGACCAGCACTGTCATGCCGCGCGAGGTTGCCAGGCGCCACGGTGGCCGCGAGCATCAGCGGCGGTGCTGGAACGCCGTTAGGACGGATCCGAGGATCGAATGAGCCAGACGATCGAGATCAGCGACGGCACGAAGAACAGGGCCGCACTCTGGGCGATGCCGAGGGCGACATTGTCGAATTGATCGGTGCGGATGCCGGCGACGACATCGCCGAGGTCCATCACCAGCCGGGCCATCAGCGCCGTGAGTGCGGCGGC
>JBCBSO010000229.1:0-6643 GCA_039819205.1 Actinomycetota bacterium | reverse complement strand
CACGCGGTACTCATCCCCGGCTACTGGCTTGGCGCATGGGCCTGGGAGGACGTCGAGCCGGGATTGCGCGCGGCCGGTGTCGTCTCGCACGCCGTCACGTTGCCCGGACTCGACGGCGCCGAGACCTCCGGGATCTCCCTCGGTGACCACGCGGATGCGGTTGCGGCGGTCGTCGACGCGCTAGCGGGCGATGTCGTTGTGGTGGCCCACAGTGGTGGTGGCGCAGTGGCGCAGATGGTGGTTGATCGAAACCCTGGGCGAGTGCGGCGGGCGATCTACGTCGACGGCGGTCCGCTACGCGACGGGGTGGCGCTGTTCCCCGAGGCAACCGCCGACCTCGAGCTTCCGTCGTGGGAGGAGCTCGCCGCTCGGGGGAGCAGCCTTGAGGGCATCGAGTCGAACGAGCTCGAGCGCTTTCGTCGCTTGGCGCGGGCCCATCCCGTGGGCGTTGTGTCCGCCCCGGTCGTGGTGGCCAACGAGGAGCGTCTGACGGTCCCGACCTCGGTCATCTGTACCAGTCTCCCGTCGACGGTCTTGACCGAGATGATCGCCAACGACGAGATGCCGAGTGAGCTCCTGGAGCTCGACGATGTGCGCTACGTCGACTTGCCGACCGGCCACTGGCCGATGTTGTCGCGGCCGGCCGATCTGGCGGCGGTGCTGCGGAGTGAGATCGGTGTTGACGCGAGCGGCGCGGCCTGAGCGCCCTGCCGTCGCTCCCGACTCCGCCGTCGATACCGTTGCGGCGTGCGCCCCTTGTTCACCGTGCGGTTCATCGCCGCGGTCGCCGCGTTGGTCGGGCTTGTGCTGCTCGTCAATACGGTGATCGTCGACGAGGAACCACTCGAGGCGGTGGTCGATCCGGAGCCGCCGGACCGACGTATCGATCTGATCGCCCCGGTGTTCTCCACGCAGCAGTCTGCCGACTTCGAGATGAACCGTCGGGAGGTCACCTCCGGATTCCTCGACATGATTCTCGACGGCGGCCGCATCGTGCGCGCAGCGCCCGGCACCTTGGGTGAGATCACCTGCGAGGACATTGACGCAATCAATCGCTGCGCGCTCTTCGTCGACCTGCTCGGCGATGCGGTGGTGTGGTTCGCTCTGGTGCCGCAAGCACCTCGTTCGACCGCCGAGCTGCCGCCGGTGAACGACCTCCAAGACGGCTACGCACTCCTCGACAACGGATGGCAGATTCGTTATCCGCCGGTGATCGAACGCGAGTGTGGCTCGCTCGATATCCCGTCGTTCAGCGACTTCTTGCGCAACTACCGCGACGACAGCACGACCGTGGTGGACCTGGCCACCCAAGAGGTGGTCGCTGTGCGCTGCGCGCCCTAGCGCCGCACTGTGCGCCCTCACTACGCCCGTCGAGCGCCCCGTGCGATGGGGTGTCGCAGCCTTGCGGAGCGCATCGTGCCGGCTAACGCTCCGGCGAGAGCGACCTCGTTGGCGCGGACTGTCGGGCGTCTCTAGCGTCCCGCGCGTTATCGAGCGCCTCGGTGTGCCCAACGTGCCGGTTCTGCTCGGGTTCGAGCCACTTCGGACGTCGTCGATATGCGCCACTGATCGTGCGTTCGGCACCAGTTCGAGGTGCCACTGGCGTGGAACAGAATGGGACGACAACAGTCGTGCCGTCGCGTAACTTCAGATAGGTCGGCACGCGGTGAGTCCGGGTTGCCGGAAGGGTGTAGCCCGGTGCACATCGACACCGCCGCTCCACCCCGGACAGATGACGGGTCGCTGAGAGGCGGGGACGCTGTGAGGATCGAAGAGGTCCGCTGGACGAACTACCGGCGGATGCCTGACGGGCAGATTGCGGTGCGCGACCACCTGGTTCTGGTCGGCCCAAACGACACCGGCAAGTCGAGCGTGATCCGCGCCGTGAACCTGTGCATAGGGGTGAGCCACGGTGCTCTTAACGGGGCCGTGTCGCCCCGAGACTTCACGGACCCCGCTCACCCGCTGGAGATCAGCGTCACCCTCGCCGGTGTCGAGGCTGACGACCAGGCGGCGTTCCCGGATGAGATCTCCGTCGGCCCACCGCCGGTCTTACGAGTCTCGGTCGAAGCCAGCGTCGATCCCGCCGACGGCGAGACCGTGACGACGAGGCGCTACTTCCCCGATGCAGGGCACTCGAAGGCGCCAAGCCGCGAGCAGCTCAGGACAATCGGGTTCCGGTTCGTGCCTGCTGCCCGTTCGCTGCTGCGGGAGCTCGGCGGAACCTCCGGCGGCGCAGTGCGTTCGCTCCTTTCTGACCTCGATCTCACCGCCGACACCGCCGCCCTCCAGACTGCCGCCGACGCCTACCGCGTAGCCCTCGACACCTCAAGTGTCCTTGGGGAGTTCCGGAGCACGGTTGCCGGGGCGCTCACCGAGGCGCTGCCGGTTCCAGTCGCCCCTGCCGACGTCCGCGTGGTGTCCGACGCCGAGCTAACCGAGGACGCGCTCGCCAACGTGACCGTGACCCTCAAGGACGGACCCCACGACGTATCGCTTGTCGAGCAGAGCGACGGCATCCGCGCCGTCGCAGTCCTCACGCTCCTCAGCATCTCACACGCCGCTGCCAAGATCGTCGCCGTCGACGAGCCAGAGACCCACCTCCACCCCAGCGCCCAGCGGTCGATCGCGCGTTCGCTCGTGTCCGGAACCGGGCAGCGCCTCCTCGCTACCCACTCGCCCGCCATCGTCGGCGAGATCGACCCGCTCGACCTCGTGGCTTTCCGGGCAGACCGAGTGGGACGCCAGCTGCCTGCTTCAGCCCCGTTCCTCACCTACGAGTTCACTACCCGCCACTGGGCGCACAACCTGGTCGAGCCGCTCACGGCACGGTTCGTCCTCGTCGTCGAGGGACCCTCCGACCTGATCCTCGTCCAGCGAGCAGCGGAGTTGCTCGGCGTCGATCTCGACCGCCGGGGCATCACCGTGCTGGACCTGGGCGGCGCCAAAATGTTCAGCTCGGCCTACGAGATATTCGGGCCCGCTGGCTTCGGTGTGCAGATGGCCGGGATGGTCGACGAGGACGCCCGTGCCGACTGGGCAGCGGAGGTCGGGGTGGCGCCAGCGGTCCTCGAATCGCAGGGTTACGTGGTCTGCGATCCTGACCTCGAAGGCGAGTACGTGAGCTCCCTCGGCACCGCCACGGTCACCTCCATGTTGCTCGGCTCCCCGAAGATCTCGAAAGACTCAATCAAGGCGTCCTGCCAAGTCCCGGACATCGCCCACCTCACCCCCGAGCAGCTCGCGGGCTACTGCCGCAAGAACAAGGTCGCAGCCGCCCTCGCCGTCGCCGCTGCGCTGACGCTCGCCCAGGCGCAGACCCTGACCCCCATTGTCGACCTCCTTGACCTCGCTCCCTGACCATGGCGGCGAACGAGAAGCAGCAGGAGCTAGCCGACCTCCCGATCGGCACGGTGCTCGCCATCGCCCCGGCCGGATGTGGCAAGACCGAGGCGCTCGCGATGCGCGCTCGTGCAGCGATCGTCCGCGGCGACATCGCCGCTCCGCGCAAGATCCTGGCCATTACGTACTCCAACAAGGCCAAGTCGAACCTCGCCGCCCGAATGAGAACCCGCGTCGGGCCGAACTGGAGGGCAAGAATAACCGTCGCCAACCTCCACGGCCTCGCCGCTCGAATCGTCAAGGCGCACGGCGAGCAGATCGGTGTCTCTGACGACATCACCCTGCCCGAGCGCCCGTGGATCTACCGCAAGCACCGCGAACTCGGGATCTCCTGGAAGGACCAGGCAGCATCCGACGCGTTCCACGCTGCGCTCAGGGAGGCCAAGAACGGGTTGTTCACCAACGACGACGTGTGGGATCACCTGGCGGCGACTGGCAACCAGCAGGCGATCGACTACGAGGCGGCCCTCCGAGACGAGGGTCGCTTGGACTTCGACGACGTGATCCGCCACGCCGCACGGCTACTCGACCTCTCCACGGTCGCAGCCCTCTACAGGGAGCACTTCGCGCTCGTTCTCGTCGACGAGGTCCAGGACCTCTCCATGCTCCAGCTCGGCATGGTCGAGGCCCTCGGTCACGGCCGGGTCACCTACGCGGGCGACCCGGCTCAGGGCATCTACACCTTTGCGGGCGCCCAGCCCGGCAAGGTGTTCCCAGCGATCGAGGCCCTCTCGCCGGCGACGGTCGAACTCGATGTCTCCTACCGCTCCGCGCCAGCGGTCCTGCGGGCCGTCAACGCTCTCGCTGACGCGATGGGCGCCACCCAGCTTCGGTGCGCCGACCCCGACGCGTGGCCCGACGGCGGCCACGTCACCGGCTTCTTCCACGACGACCTCGACGACGAGGCGGCAACTCTGGTCGAGGTGATCTCGGGCCTGCTCGAGAACCAGCAGACGACAGTCGGCGTGGTCTTCCGCCGAGCGACGAGGGTCGTCGCCCTTCGCAAGCGGTTGACGGAGGCCGACATCGGGTTCGAGGACTGGACCCGTGCGACGCACCTTCCCGGCACGGTCGCGCTCCTCCAGCGATGGTGGCCCCAGGCCTCGAAGGCAGCCGAGGACGACCCGGGACGCCTCGACGAGCTCGTGCGCCTCTGCCGCGAGGCTCTCGAGGCTGACGATGCCGACAGCCTCGACGAGCTCGCTACCGCAGTCGACCAGCTTGAGCAAGCACTGGCCGACGACATGACTCTCAGCGAGGCGCTCGCATCGTGCCGAGCGTCTGCGAACCCCGATGCGCCGGTCGCGGCCGGTTTGCACTTGCTAACAGGGCACAAGGGCAAGGGCCAGGAGTTCGACTCGGTGTTCATCGTCGGTGTGGAGAAGGGCCAGATCCCAGACTTCCGCAACGAGGGGCCAGATGACATTGACGAGGAACTGCGCGTGCTCCACGTGATGGCATCCCGGGCCCGCCACAGGCTTGCGTTCACGTTCTGCGCCACCAACTACGGCCGAACGCAGGACCGGTCGCCATGGCTCCACCTTCTCGAGCAGGCAGCCACAGGCAACTCGTAGCGCCCAGCTCGCAGGGCCACCTTCACCGGCGATCGCTGAACGCGTCGCACTTGGTGGCGAGGCACCATCAGCCAGAATGCAGCCCAAGTAGCAGACACTGGGCTGCCTTAACTAAGCGTTGGGTACGGTGTCTGCATCGCGAGGAGCGGTGCTCAATCGACACCTGGCGTCACCCTTCGTGATGCCTACCGATTCGAGTCGGACGACGCCGAGTGCCGATTCGAGGGCTTCGTGTTCAAAGAGCTTCCTCGCCGCGTGAGTTGGGTGGCGCGGATCGACGACTCGTCGATCGTCGCTTTCGGTGAGACCCGACGCGCAGCCGTCGAGGAAGCAGTCGCCGAGTTCCGTCGGCGATCCAACGCACCCCGATGACGACTCCCTGAGACGACGTTGCTAGAGGCGCTTGGCAACTACGGAGCAACCCGCGTCAACCGGCGTGTCGAGACATGGCCTATGCGCCCACTCGCAGCTCAGAACAACGCGCGCCACGCCAGGCCGGCACCGCTCGGGAACGGCACCTGCGAGTGGCTGATCTGCTCGGTGCTGCCGTCTGTCAAGGCGACGGCGGGCTGACGGGTCCCGGGCCGTTGAGCATCCTGATTGCTTCGTCATGAAGCAATCCGTTCGACGACAGCAGGCTGCAGCGGTCGACCGGCTCGCCGCCATCGAGTGTGGTCGATCGGCCGCCGGCTTCTTCGACGATCAGCTTGACTGCCGAGTAGTCCCAGATACGCATGTGGTCGCCGTCGGTGGCGAGGTCGAGTGATCCTTCGGCGACGAGGCAGTGCTGCCAAAAGTCACCCAGGCCGCGGTTAGTCCAGGCCTGCTGGACGATGCTGAACCAGCCAGGGGGCATCCGCCGCTGAGACGTTGTCGAGACGGCGGCGTCGGCGATGTTGGCAACGCTCGAGACTGTGCATCGTCGGCCATCGGTAAACGCTCCCGCGCCTCGTCGAGCCCACCACCGGCGACCCAGCGCCGGAGCAGACGCCACCGCAACTTCAACCACGCCGTCGACCTCTAGCGCCAGCAACGTCGCCCAGATCGGCACGCCGCGGAGATACGACGAGGTGCCATCGATTGGGTCCACGATCCATCGGTGCTCGCCGCGTGAGTCGTCGCCGAACTCTTCGCCCAGCACTCCCTCGGGGCGACCTGAGCGCGTGACGGCGCCTCGAATGGCTACCTCGACTGCGCGGTCGGACTCGGTCACCGGCGAGCGGTCGGGCTTGGTATCGATGACGAGATCAGATGATCGAAATCGGCCCAACGTGATCGCATCAGCCACGTCGGCAAGCGAGAACGCAAAGCTCAAGTCCGCATCGATACAACAAGCGTACGACGCCTCACCGAATTGACGAGTGACACGCGAACAACGCCCAGATCGACACGAGGCACGAAATCAACGCAGCCGCTCATGACGCAACTTCGAGGCGCTCCGCTGTGCGCTCCTGGGTCGAATCAGAGGGGTTGCCCGTCAGCAGCTGCGGTGTGCGGTTCGGGCTTACGCAGCTGGAGGGAGTTGCGTGCCGAGTTCGTGCGCGATCAGCCGTTTGGCGGCGTCGTCGATCGGGCCTGGCGCGTTCACTTGTTGGACAAGATTGCGCGGCCACGTGGCGCAGACCCCGTCGATCCAGATGGGCTTTGACCAGAGCTTCCACTCCGAC
>JBCBSO010000228.1:0-6674 GCA_039819205.1 Actinomycetota bacterium | reverse complement strand
TGGTTCGCGTCGTCGCGAGGCGGGACTTGGTGGCCGTCAGGTCGAAGGCCGTCATGCGGTGCGCGAGCTGCTGATCGCCCGACGACGCAACGTCGAACGGGTGTGGATCGCAGCCGAGCTCGAAGGCGACCAGGGGGTTGCCGACATCGAGGAGATCGCCGCCGCACAACGCGTGCCGGTGGAGTATGTCGGTGGGGCGCGTCTCGATCGTGAAGCGCGCAGCGAGGCGCCGCAGGGCGTTCTGGCGACGGCTGCGCCGCTGCCCGACGTCGACCTCGAATCACTCCTCGCCCCGTCGGACCCGCCGCCGTTGTTGGTGGCACTCGACCACATCACCGATCCGGGCAACTTCGGCGCGATCGTGCGCGTCGCCGACGGCGCCGGCGTGACCGGCTTGGTGGTGCCTCAGCACCGCGCGGTGCACATCACGCCCACTGCGGCCAAGGCATCGGCGGGGGCGATCGAGTATGTACCGATGGCGCTCGTCGGCGGCCTGCCGACCGCGTTGCGTCAACTGAGCGAGCGCGGAGTGTGGCTGATCGGGCTCGATGACCGCGGTGCGCGGTCGGTGTTCGATGTGGGTGAATTCGCAGGTGAGCCGGTGTGTGTGGTGCTCGGCGCAGAGGGCGCGGGCCTGACGCGACTGGTGCGCGAGCGGTGTGACGTGCTGGCGTCGATCCCGATGGCCGGTCAGGTCAGTTCACTGAATGTTTCGGCTGCGGCAGCGATTTCTTTGTACGAACTCTCAAGATCACGACAGCAGCTGCCGTAGCATTGTCATGATGCGGTCGCAAAGTGCACCGGCGGAGCGGGTTGCCGTCGATGTCGATGACATCGAGGTGGGCGTCCCCGCAGATCCCCTCGGCGGGTCGTCGTTTGGACGGCGCGCATTCATCGCTGGCGCCGCAGGTGCGGCCGCCGGCACTGCTGTATCCACCCTCGGACTGCCGCAGGGCATCGCCGGTGCTGCTGTCGAGCCGGGAGCGAGCTACTTCACGCCGGTCGACCCGCAACGTTTGTGCGATACCCGCGACCCCTCCGAAGGCGTCGGCTTTCGCACGGTCGGTACACGAACGGTCCGGGTACAGGTGGCCGGTGCCTTCGACGTCCCCGACGACGCGATTGCCGCCGTGCTCACCGTCACCGCGGTCAACCGCAAGAACGGCGGCATCTTCGTTACCGCCTACCCCGCTGGGGAGACCCGGCCCGAAGCCTCGAACCTCAACTGCGGGTTCTTCGACGAGCGCGTCGCCAACTTGGTCACGGTCAAGCTCGGCGCCGGCGGTTTCGTCGACATCTACTACCACGGCCCGGCGTACATCATCGTCGACGTTGCCGGCGTGTACCGCCCGACATCTAGTGCCGTCAACGAGGGCCGCTTCGAGCGTGTCGCCCCGGTGGTGCGTGCCCTCGACACTCGGCTCACCGGTCAACGACTCGGTCGCGGTGGCACGGTCCGCTGCAACCTGAACGGTCTGGTCAGTTCGAGCGCAATTGCCGTGGTGGCCAACCTCACCGCGGTCAATGCCAACTCGCAGGGATTCGTGCAAGCCGTGCCCGCAGGCGCGGCGACCGGGGGGAGTTCGAACCTCAACCCGGCCGCGGGCGACACCCGAGCAGTGGGCATCATCACCAAGTTGAACACCGTCGACGGCGTTCGCGGCATCGACATCTTCAGCTCGAAGGGCTGCGACATCATCGTCGACGTCGCCGGGTACATCACCGGGCCCGACGATCCCTCCTCCGACGTCGGACTGTTCGTACCGATGTCGCCGCTGCGCGTGCTCGACTCGCGTAACAACCGTCAACGGTTGTGGCCCGGATGGACGCGCACGGTCGGCATGCCGTCGCCCATCAGCAGCCGCGCGCAGGCCGTGTCGGCCAACCTCACCGTCACGCAAACGATGAACAAGGGGTTCTTCACCCTCCTCGCTGCTCAAACGCGGCGACAGGAGGTGTCGAACCTCAACGCGATGCGCCCGGGCCACACGCTGGCCAACCATGCGGTGGCGTCGATCAGCAGCAAGGGCCTGTCGTGCTACTCCCACAAGGGTGGGCACATCGTGATCGACCTCAGCGGCTGGTTCACCGGTTCGCCGTCGTCGATCACCACCAGCGTGCCGTACAACCCGCCGCCGCCGGCGATCAGCCCGCCGTGGGTGATCAACGTGCCGGGGATGGGATTGAACAGTCAGGTGTTCGACGGATCCCCTGATCCGATCGTCGATCGCGGCGACTCGTGGCACTGGACCGGTACCGGCAACGTGGGCCAAGGAGCGGCGATCGCCGTGTTTGGTCATCGCACTGAAGCGGGCGGTCCGTACCGCAACCAGCACTTCTTGGGTGCCGGGCAGCGAATGACGGCGCTCACCGCCGACAACCGCCGCTACACCTACGAAATGGTGGCCGAGTACATCACCAGCGAGTTCGCCAACGACATCCTCGGGGCGACCCGACGGATCGGCGGCCAAGAGACGATGTCGCTCATCGCCTGCACGCTGCCCAACCGACTGCCCACGTCGCTGCGCTGGCGGATCATCTCGACGTTCCGCTTCGTCGACTGGGAAGACCTCGGCTGACGCGACCAGCGTCTCCCCGAAATACCGGGGATTTCCGGCGCCTCGCGCCGGATCTGGCGCACAGAACGGACGCTCCTCCGAAATACCGGGGAATTCCGGCGGCACGCGCCGGATCGGGCGCACAGAATCGGTGTCGTTTGACTGAGTGATCGCCCGCAGCGATCATGCTCGGGAGCGCTGAACGCTCAGATGGCGAGGAACAACGCGCCGAATGCGGCGATCGCCACCATCGCGGTGCCGAGGGCGATGGCCAGCGGATAGCGCCGCCGACGCGGCGTCTCCGCTCCCGGATCGACGACCGGGGATTCCATCCACGATAACTGCTCGACCGTGACCGTTGGCGCGGGCCACGGACACGCAGCGCGCAGATCGACCACTCGCGTCGCTGGGTCGGGCGGGGGCCATGGCGCGAGCACCAGCACGGCCGGCGCCGCAACAGGGGATGCCCAACTCGTCGTCACCCAATCGATTGTTGCAGCGCTGGTTGCGCCGTTGGTGGATGCCTACGCCCGCCGCGTTCGCCCGCGCTGACTACCCAGCGCCAGCGCTGCGCCGAGGGCGAGGATTGCTGCGGCGATCACGGCCAGCCGAATCGGGTTGTTACTCCCGGTGTCGGGCAGCGGATTGGGCAGCCCGAACAGGTTGGTTACCGTGAACGCCACGGCGCCGCCGTCTTGAATCACCACGTTCGACGGGGTGATCGTCGGCGGCCCGACCGCTCCGCCGAAGGGCGGTACTTCGCGCACCGTGCAGTTCGCACCCAACGGGATGCCATCGACGGTCGTCGACAGGCTGGGAAACGTGATCTCGGGTACCGACGGCTGCGGATCCATCAATTGGCCGAGGAACGTGCACTCGAGGGTGAACAGGAATGGTCCCCTGGCGAGCAGCGCGCCCGGGCCGGTGATCTCCTTGTTGATCACGAGCGATCCGGTGTCGAAGGTGTTGGTGATCAGCACCTCAACCGCCTCGGTCCCGGTGATGGTGATCGGTTGGGCCGGTGAGATCGTCACGTCCTGTGCCCCGTGCGGCTCGGTTTCCGTGACCGTGCAACTCGAGCCGATCGGGATGTCGGTCACCGTGTCGGACCCGTTCGGCGCGTCGAGCTCCAACTCTTGAGGGAACCCTTCGAGTCGTCTGCCATCGATCGTGCAATCGACCGACGCCAGGAACACAGTGCTGTCGGGCACGAAATCCGACCCATCGCCGGCGAGGGCCTTGTCGACGACCAGCGATCCGAGACCGATGGTGTTGGTGACCGTCACGTCGACCGAGATCGGCGACTCGCCGTCGAGCACCACCGTTTGGGCGGGCGAGTATGTCACCTCGGTGGCGCCGTTGGTCTCGAGTTCGGTGACGGTGCACGACGACCCGGGCGCTTGCCCGGCGACGATGGCCGGGTCGTCGACTCCAAAGGTGACCACCTCGTCGAATCCGGTGGCCGGGCTGCCCGAAGGCGGCGTGCACACCACTCGTGCAGTGAACTGAGTCTCCGGCGGAACGTCGCCCGCACCAGGACCGTCGAGCACCTTGAGCACTCGGAGCGCTGCGGAATCGAAGGTGTTGCTCACCAGGACCCGCACCGATGTCTGGCCTTCGTTCGGAACGACGACGGTGTCGGGCACGATTGAGACGGAGCTGGCGTTGTTGTCGGTCTCGGCGATCGTGCAGCTCGACCCCGACGGCACCGGACCGATGGTTGTCGGCGGGCCTTCCTGGCCCGGGCTGCCCGCCTCGATGGTGGTCATCAACGGGTCAAATCCCGGGATCTCGCCCTGCACCGGATACGGCGGCGCTGGATAGGAACAGGTCACCTCGATGCCGAACTCGGTGCCGGGCGCGATCAATTCGGCAAGATCGCCATCGACGATCTTGACAATGTCGAACTGACCGCCGAAGTACGTGTTGGTGATCGTGACCTCGACCGTCGCGGTACCCGCCGTGATTGTCACCGGGCTCGGCGGATTGATCGTGACGACGTCGGCACCCTTGGCGTCGGTCTCCACGATGGTGCACTCGGTACCGATGGCCAGCGGCTCGATCGTCTCGGGAACGCCTGCCGTGAGCTCGACCGTCTCGTCGAGCACCGGATCGTTGTTGAACGAGCAGGTGACCCGAACCGGGTACACGGTGTCGGGCGGAATGAACTCGGCGCCGTCGCCGTCGATCACCTTCGTCAGCGTCAGTCCACCGTCGCTGAACGTGTTGGTCACCGTGGCGGTGACAAACGGCTCATCGACGGTCGTCACGATCAGTGGATTCGGCTCGATCGTCACTGCCGATGCATCGTTGTTGTTGGTCTCGGTGAACTCACACGACGAGCCGGGGGGAACGGGACCGATCTCTACGGCGGGCCCTGGTTGCCCGGGGGTGAGACCCGACAGGAGCACGAACGGCTCCTGGTCAAAGCCGGGGACGATGCCAGGAGCGGCGGGATGGTTCGCCGGGTACGAGCAGGTGACCTCCATGTTGAACGAGGTGTTCGGTGGCACGAGTCCACCCTGTGGGCCATCGACGACCTTCGCGATCAGTCCCGTTGCGCCGGGGTACTCGTTCTCGACGGTGATCGACACCGGCGCTTGCACGTTGTCCGTGATCGTCACGTCGCCAGAACGGAATGGATCGGGCGGATCGTTCGGGCCGGGCGTGTACGGCGGCGTGAACGTGGGCGGGGAGACGGCACCGTTGGTGTCGCTTTCGGTGGCGAAGCACACCGCGCCAACCGGCAATCCAGTGATCGTCTCAGTGAGGTCGTCCGGCGTGGTGAGCACGATCACTCTCGGGAAGCCGACGAGGCGCACTCCAGCGATCGAGCAATTGACTCCGATGCGGTACTCCGTGCCGTCGGGCACGAGGTTGTCGAGTTCGCCGGTCACCTCCTTGGTGATCTCTAGAGCTCCCTCCGGGAAGCTGTTGTTGACGTTCACCTCCACCACGACTGGGTCGGTGTTGCTGACGAGCTGAAACTCTCCGGTCGGCGTGATCGTGACGTCGGCGCCGTACGACTCCTCTTCGGTGACCTCGCACCATGAACCCTCGAGCAGGCCCGAGATCTCGACCGGACCCGGCGATACTGCGGACGACCCGACGCTGATCTGATACGGCTCGTTCAGATAGATCTCGCCGCCCTGGGTCAGCCGGCACACAACGCGGATCGTGTACTCGAGGCTCGGCGGGACAAGACCGCCGCCCGGGCCGTCGACCGTCTTGGTGATGAACAACCCGGCGTCTTCGTAGGCATTGGTCACCGTGGCGGTGGCCGGAGTCGTCGTACTGTCGATCGTGTAGGGGTCGGGCGTGATGGTCACCGACGACGCGCCGTTGGTCTCGAGTTCCTCGAACTCGCACGTCGTACCGATCGGGAGTGGACCGAATGGCGCGGGCGTGCCAGGAACGTCGGGCGGGCCCGCTTCGATGACCACGATGGTCGGATCGACCATCGTGTAGCCCGGCACGGGTTGTCCGGCGACGCCCGGCGGGAACGAAGCGGGGTAGTTGCACGTGATCGCCACGGTGAACTGCGTCCCCGGCGGGGCGAGTTGGCCGGCCAGCGGACCAGTGGTGACCTTGACGACCTCACCGTTGCCGACCGGATAGACGTTGGTCGCAACAACCTCGACGGGATCTTGCAGGTCGTCGGTGATGGTCACTGGCTGCGCGGGCTCGATGGTGACCTGGCTCGCGCCTTGGGGGTCGACCTCGGACACGTCGCACGATGATCCGACGGGAAGCCCGTTGCCGTTTGGCAGCCCGCCCTCTCCGATTCGTACGGGCGGTCCGGGATTACCGAGGAACCCCGACTTGACGATCACGTCGAGTGGTGCGTAGCCGGGAATCGGGTCGCCTGGACTTCCCGGGAAGTCACCCGGGAAGAAGCACTCCACGCGAAGCTCGTAGTCGGTTCCCGGCGGGATCGCTCCGGTGCCGAAGTCGTTGACCGCCTTACGCAGTTCGAGCGCACCGACCGGGTAGGTGTTCTCGACAACAACCTCACTCGGACCGTTGGGGTCGCCGACCGTGATCTCGTCGGGAACGATCGAGATCGAGCCGGCGCCGGCCGAGTCGGTCTCCGAGATCGAGCAGGTGGAACCGACC
>JBCBSO010000227.1:0-6675 GCA_039819205.1 Actinomycetota bacterium | reverse complement strand
CAGCGAGGTCACCTCACCGTCGACGACCTTGTGTCATACGAGGTGATCGAACGCACGCCGCTCGAGGTGCGCATCGAGGACGACCGGGTCCTGCTCAACCCGCCGCCAGCGGTGGGGGGAGTGCTCATCGCGCACACGCTGGGGCAGCTGGCGACGACGTCGTTCGTCGACCTCGCTCGTGCGATCGACGCAACCGGCGCGCTCTTGCGCGCGGGTAACGGCAACCTGGAGACGTTCACTGCGTTGGCGAACTCGCCGGTGCGCCAGCGCGGCACCACACACATCTCCGTCGTCGACGCCGACGGAAGGGCGTGCTCGATCACGACGTCGAACGGTGAAGGCAACGGTGAGATCGTCGACGGCTTCGGCTTCATGCTCAACAACATCCTGGGCGAGGACGACGTCAACCCGGCTGGCGACGACTGGCCCGTCGATACACGGCTGTCGTCGATGATGTGTCCGACACTGATCGAGCATCACGATGGCGCCATCACAGCGATGGGCTCGGGCGGATCCAGCCGCATCCGATCCGCGATCAGCCAGGTAGTGGCCCGCCTGTGCCTCGACGCCGACAACCTCAGCGCGGCAGTCGCTACACCCCGCGTGCACGTCGACGAGCATCATCTCGACGTGGAACCGATCGACGACTCGATCGCCTTCAGCGAGCTGCTTGCGGCGTTCCCCGATCATCGACGGTGGCACGCGCCCGACCTGTACTTCGGCGGCGTGCATGCAGCACGACTGGGGTCCGACGCCTCCCTCGTGGGGGTGGGCGACCACCGCCGCAACGGCGCAACATTCGTGGTCGACGACTGAGCACTCAACGCTCATCGGGCGTCCGGGCGCAGCTGCCGTTACGCAGGGGACGCCGCTAGTGTTGTCGCACTTCGCGGGTGTAGTTCAATGGTAGAACATCAGCTTCCCAAGCTGAGAACGCGGGTTCGATTCCCGTCACCCGCTCTCTGTGATGTCGCGATTCTCAGTGCCACCAAAGGCGCTCCGAGCGGGAGTTGGTCGCCCTGCGCCGACGAGCTGCGCGAGCGCAACGCACCTCCCGTCCGGCATTGGGAGCCGCCTATTTGACAACCTCGAGGTCGTCCTGTCGAGCATTTTGCCGCACGAGCCGTAACAGTTCCACGGTCGGTCTCAGATTCGCCTCATTGGCGAGTCGCGTCCGATAGTCGTCAAACTCTCGAAGCGCATTGCTGGTGTTGCCGTCGGCAAGATGAGCCTCGATCACCAGGCGGCGGGCGCTCTCTCGAAGGGGGTCGATACCAACAGCGGTGAGCGCCCACTGGATTGCGGTTGCGCTGTCGTTACCGTCGAGCGAGTTCCGAGCACGTCGTTCGAGTCGGGTCAGGATCAACTGTCTGACGCGCTCACGCTCGATGTCGAGCCAGTCGTCGTACCAGTCGGGAAGCAAGCCCGACATCATCGTGTCGAACGGAACCGAGCCATCGACGTCGATGCGGTCCTCGCCAACAGGATCGAGCCCGTCGACGGTGTCCAGCCAGACGTCGGGCGACAGGCGAAGCCGCCCTCCAACGGAGCAGATCAGGCTGACGTCGAGCCCACCGAGGCGCCAGAGCGCCGACCGCAGGTTGGCCTTGGCTCTTGACTCCGAATGGTCGGGCCAGAGCTGGAGCGCAGCACAGAGGCGTTCGACGCCGTGCGGGGCCAGCGCGACGTACGCCAAGAGGCGACGTGCGGCCGGTTGCAGCGGAACGTGCTCCCCGTTCACGCTGAGTTCGAATCCTCCCAAGAGTCGGAGTCTGATGTCGTCCATCGTGCACCTCACAGCAGTCGTCTTCCAGCTGCGCGTCCGCCTTGGTTCTGCACGCACGGCCGACCACCAGTGTCCAGATCGATGGTCGCGGGAACATAGACATCTGCGTCGCGTGCGCGTCGCGGATCCGTTGCACGGGCCTCCAGCCAGCGCTCTCAGTCGACAGGGCTGAGTCGTTCCAGCAATGTGCGAACTTCAGCGACGATGTCGTCGATGCCTCGACACGTGGCAACGTGCTCGCCGTCGTCGGCGATCAGGCGAGCGCGAGTCGTGCCGTCATGTTGCTCGTACCACGCACGGATGATGATCGACATGTCGGTGCCGTTCGGGGACACGCCTTCACCGTCGCGGTCGGGCATCACGGCGGCGTCACCGAGCGGCGGGCGATTCAGCGATGCGCCTGTTCGACCGTATCGATCATCTGCCGACTCGGGTCGACGTCGAGCTCGCGCTTGAGCAAGTCCCGGAACCGCTCGAACTCCCTGATGACCGAGCTCCGGTTGCCGGCCGCGAGGTGGGCGCGGAGCACGAGAAGCTGGGCTGACTCACGGAGCGGCTCGGCCGACAGCGCGGCCATGGCGGTGTCGACGGCGTCGAGGGCATTGCCGCACTCCAGTTCGTGGCGAGCGAGTTCCTCCAGCGCATGCAGGCGGAGCTGTCGGTGCCGCTCGCGTGTCACGAGCAGCCAGTCGGTGTCCCAGTCGGGCAGGAGGTCGCGGTGTAGGAGCTGGCGATGATGGGCGTCGACCTCGCCCTCGACATGGGCGCGCTCGGCCGCACGGGCGACGTCGGCGAGGTCGACGCGCCAGTCGGGACCGAGCGACACGGCGGTGTCCCGCGTCGACAGCGCCGATCGGATGACCTCGGGCAGCCGCCACAGCACGCCGCGCAGGTTCGACAGCGAGCGAGTCTCTGATCGTTCCGGCCAGAGCGTTCCTGCAAGACGCGACCGTTGGGCGGAGCCGCCGAGGAGCGCGGTGAGCGCAAGCAGCTGCTGGCCCGCTGGCGCAACGTCGACCGCGTCGTCGTCGTGATGGACCGAGAACCGACCGAGCAGGGAAAGAGCGAGCGCCATTGCGAGCCGTTCTGCCACCGAGCCGACCCGCTCCCCCGTGCAGTAGCAACGACCCGATGCTATGTCGATGTCGTCACCGGGGCAAGAGGATATTGGGTCGCTCGTCGCCCGTACCGTTCATGCCGTCGGCCTGCGGATCGTCGAAGTACGAATCGACGGACGTCGAGTGACGGTCCGCCACCCGAGTGGTCCCCGGGGCACATGGGTTGCCACGTCGGAACTGCAGGTGGGCCACGCCGTGACGTAGGAGCAGCTGGTCGGGTACGAACAGCCGAGCGAGGTGCGAGACGTCGCAATCCGGGTGAGAGAGGGATACGTGCAGCGCTTGGTCGGAGTGACTCACGGCGACGCGCACCTGCGCCGGAGTCTCGTCGACGAGGGGATCAGCGCATTCCACGTCGGCCAACGCCGCCGCCGTCACCCAGGTCCGATCCACCTCCAACGAGTTGGTGAACGGGGGTTGGCGACGTCCAGCGAGGACAACGCCTGCGATCAGCACCACTACCGTGGCGCCGGCGCCCACCACCGACGTCCTCGTCGGGGACCCTGCGACCAGCCAGGCCTCGGCGAGTGCCAACGCTGCAACGGCCTGCGCGAGGCACAGCACGCGCGCGATCGAGATACCCACCACGAGGGGCCGTTCGTCGCCTCGCAACGATTCGGTCGTGAATCGGAGCACCGCTAACGCCGCTGCGAACCAGACGAGCGCGGTGCCCGGGCGCTGACCGCAGAGCACGAGCGCGACGAGCGTGATCCCGGCCAGAGCAACCGACTCGAGGAGTTGAACGGGAACAAGCCGTTGCGCGGCGAGCCGAGGCGTGAGGCCGAACCCCGGTCCATAGCGCACGCCAGTGTGGGCGGGAGTGCCGTGACAACAGCCAACCTGGAAGCACCCGATCCGCCCGAACGCAAGGAACACCCCGAGCCCAACGGCAAACACGTCGAGCGAGCGGGCTACCGGGGCGTCGGCGAGCCACACGATCGCGGCGACCGAACCGGTCGCGATCCAGACGTGCTCAATCACGACCAAGCGTTCTACGCCAACAACGGCTCGACGGATCGTGGCCCACCCGTAGAACGAGAGCACCGCGGCGACCCCCATCGCGACGACGGTGCCAGGCGCCACGCCCCGCCACAATCCAGTCGCAAGAGCAACGCACCAGCCCAACGTGAGCCCGATCCATCCCCACAGCTGGAACGCAGCGACCGTGCGCCGCCCCCACTGGACATCCGTGCGGGGGCACCTGTCGAGCAGATCGTTGATGCGCACCCGAAGCATCTGACATGGCGGACCATCACCGCGACGTCACCGGGCGGAACCCAGCGGCGGCGGTGACGCGGCGGTGACGGCCTCGCCCGACAGTGCGTGTGTGTCCAACTCGACGTCGATCGCCGCCGTCGCGCTGAGCGTCGAGCAGTTGCTCACGCGGTCGTTCATCGAGCTCGACGCGCTTGAGCCAGCCGCGTTTCGCGCACTCCCAACCGTCACGGTCGTGCGCAGTCAGGACTTCGCCAACGTCGGCAACGGCAGCTCGGGCGTGATCCGGTTCCCGATGCTGACGATCTTCTGCTACCGCGTCGACATCAACCGCACCATGCGTGCGCCCTGGTCCGCGGTGGCGCACCACGACGGCGAGATCCACCTCCCCCTCGACGTCCACCTCATGCTCACGCCGTTCGACTCGGACGCCGAGGCGGAACTCAAGATCTTGGGTGCGGCGATGCAGTGTCTCGAACAACAGGCGATCGTCGCCGGGCCCCAGCTCCACCCGCAGGGTGGTTGGGAGCACGGCGACGCGATCCAGCTGATCAATGAGGACCTCGTCACCGAGGACGTGCTGCGTACCTTCGACACGCTGCCGACGGACTTTCGATTGAGCGTCTCGTACGTCGCGCGCATCACCCGCATCGACGCCCCCGACGAGCCCGGCGCCCCCGATGTCATGGCCGCCGTGCGCGGACTCACCCCGTCCCCGGTGCCCACGCCGTGAACCTCTATACGCCCCGTCGCTACGACGAGCGGATCACCCATCTCTCTTTGGGGCTCGAGCCACGTGACGCGACGACCGACCAGCGGCTCGATCGCGGTGTGGACGTGCGCATCGAACGGTTCCCCCGACCCGTCGCGGAGTGGCGGCGGTGGGCACCGGGCGAGTCGCTGACCACCTTCCTCCCATCGCTCGAACGCCACCGGAGCGGTCGCTTCGCTGCGCGCTACGAGGATCCGCGGCCACTCGGGCCAACGCCGACACTGCGGGTCGTCGATGACGAGCTCGTCGGTTCGGCGAGGAGGGCGGGGCACGGCCGTCGCTTCGTGCCGCGACGCATCACGACCACGTTGGCGCCGGGCGACGCGGTCCGCTCCGCCGACGCCGACCCGACCGTCGCCCCCCACCCGCTGTGGCAACGGGCATTCCCGCTGTGGATGTTCCCGGGAGCGAGCGGGCTCGTCTCGCCGCGCGCCACCGTGCTGCGCGGCCGTGTGGTCAGGGTCGATCCAGCCGACGGTCGACGCGCACCCGTGCGCTGGTGCCGCGTACGGGCGGTCGACACCGTCGGCCGCGACGCCGGGTGGGCGCACGGGGACGATCGGGGGGAGTTCGTGCTCGTCGCGCAGACGCCCGTGGGCGAGATCGGTCCGACCGCCGACCCGCTGCGGGTCGAGTTGAGTATCGGCGCGCGTCCGGTCCCGCCCGCGCCCGATCCCGCCGATCCGACGCTCGCCGAGGTCGACCCGCTCTGGGATCTCCCGGTGGAGACGGTCGCCCCTGCCCCGGTCGCGTCGAGCGAACCGACGTTGACCGGTCGGGCGTTCCTCCCGCTCGTCCACACGGTGGTCGCCCCGGTCGATCCCACGCCGATCGCTTTGGCGCTCGGCCGCCAGACCACCCGAGAAATCCAGATCCCCTAGTTCCGAACTGCCCAAGGAGAACCACCATGCCCGAGTACCTGGCGCCAGGCGTCTACGTCGAAGAGGTGAGCTTTCGCTCCAAATCGATCGAAGGCGTTGCGACGAGCACCACTGGGTATGCCGGTATGACCCGCTGGGGACCGGTGCGCTACACGGGCGGACCGACCACGGTCGAGCCACGGCTGATCACGAGCTACACCGAGTTCGAGCGCGTCTACGGAGGTCTCGAGCAGTTGCTCATCGATCGCGGCGACGGCCAGGCGACGAGCAACTCCTACGTGGCCCACGCCGTGCGCGCGTTCTTTCTCAATGGCGGCAAGCGGGTGTATGTCTCGCGCACGTTCCAACCGTCGGACCCCGGCGACGGATCGGAGGACTGGGGGATCTCGTCGCTACCGCTCCCGTTCGGCGCGACCGACTCCGCGACGTGGCGCGGCCGTTGGCCCGGCGCCTTCGGCAACGTGTTGTTGAAGGTCCGCGCGATCCGCAAGGGCAACGTCGCGTTCGACCACACGCAGCCCTCGGGCCCGGTGTTCGGCACACAGGCCCGAGGACTGACGCGCGGCGCGGTGGTCGAGATCACCGCACCGGGCGGAACGCCGCCGCTTGCGGGTGACGACCTCGTCGCCGGGTCGCTCGCCGTGGTGGCGGTCGACGAGACGGTGACCGACATCGCCGGGCTGGCGCAGCAGACGTTCCTCGACACGACCGGCGCGCCCGTGGCGGTCGCCGCCGGGTCGACGATCAAGGAGGTCACGCTCCAGGCGGTGATCGAGGCGGGGAACGACCGGATCGACGTCTACGACGAACTGGCCACGCACCCGGCGCAGCGACGCTGGGTCGCCAAGATCATGCAGGCCAACGACCCGGAGGACGAGAACGCCATCCTCTGGCTCGACACCG
>JBCBSO010000226.1:0-6678 GCA_039819205.1 Actinomycetota bacterium | reverse complement strand
GAACGCTGCAAGTTCAACCGGGCCGAACTCTCCCACGCCGCTCGCGCCCACCACCGGTCCCGCTGCGACCGCGCTGGGGACGTCGGCATCGGCCACCGCGTGCAACCCACCGGAGCGTCGCGCCGCGAAGGCCACGTTCCCGTCGACGATGCTCGTGCGGTTGAACACCGCACGTGCACCGTTGGGGTACTCGAGCACCACTGGCGCGACGAAGCTGATCTCGCTGCCATCAGCGAGTTCGCTGATGTCGATCGGTTGCACCGGATCGGGCGCCGCCATCAGCGAGTCGCCGATCACCGCTGACTCGGGTCGGGGTTCGATCTCGCGGTCGGGTTGCGCCATCGCTTGGGCAACGAACGCGTCGGCATCGGGAACGACATCGCGATCGTCTTCGGGTGCAACGACGAGCATGTGTGGTGCGGCACGGCTCAGCCGATCGACCAGTCCGAACACGACGGTCTCCGGCGTCGCCCGATCGAGCACTGCTGTCTCGAGCGCCAGCTGATCGTCGGCGGAGGGAATTGGCTCACCGGTGAGCAGGTGGCGCACGTACTCGTCGGCAAAGGATGCGTCTTGGCGCGTCTCGCGCCCGGCGTAGTTCGTTTCGCGAGCGCTGCGCGCAGATGCCACCGCACGCGCCACTTCAGCCTCGGTCACCCCGAACCGGCGGACTCGCTCGATCTCATCGAGGACCATCTGCGTTGATGCTTCGAGGTCGGCACCGTCGGCCGACACGACAATGCCAGGTGCGTCGAGCAGGCGAACGATTCGTGGGGAATCTGCCGATGCGTCATCGAAGGGCGCGTCCCCACGCAGCGCGTCATCGTTCAATCGCGTGGCGATGATGTCGAAGAGCAACGAATCGAGCAGCGACCGTTGAAACGCCGCATCGACCGACAGTTCGGTGTCGACGGCGGAGGGCAACCGAACCGTGGCAAACCCCTCCGGCACATCGGGATCCAGATGGACGACGGCACGCGGCTCGGTCGAGGGCTCCACGATCAACTCGGGACGGTCGGCGCCGGAGCTCCGATCGGCTGCCTCGTCGAACGTGTCGGCGATCAGCTCCTCCATGTCTGCGGTGTCGATGTCGCCGACCACCACGACGCCGACGTTGTCGGGCCGGTACCACTCGTCGTAGAACCGACGCAACGGATCTGACGTGGTCGCCTCGATCGCCTCTCGCGTACCGATCGGCTTGTGTCCCTCATAGGTCGTGCCCGAGAGCAGCAACTCCTCGATGGCGTCGAAGATTCGGCCGCCGGCGTCGCTGTCCGAGCCGCGCCACTCGTCGAGGATCACGCCGCGTTCGTCGTCGACGTCAGCCTCGGCAATCGTCGCTGCGGTCAACCACTGGTCGAGCACGTCGATGCCGGTCGCCACCACATCGGGATCGTCGGTCGACATCGTCAGTTGATAGATCGTCTCGTCGAACCCAGTCGATGCGTTGATGTCGGCGCCAAACGCCGCCCCGAAGCTGCGCAACACCTCGAGCAACTCGTTGCGCGGGTAACGCTCGGTGCCGTTGAAGAGCATGTGTTCGAGGTAGTGCGCGCCGCCGATCTGGTCGTCGGCTTCCAAGCCCGATCCGGCGTCGACCGCAAGCCGCATCTCGACGCGCCGCCCCGGGTTGTCGTTGTTGCGGATGAGATACCGCAGGCCGTTGTCGAGTTCGCCGATCACGATGTCGCCGTCGGGCTCAGAAATCGACGGCAGGCCGCCGGCATCGGGCGCGACGACTGGTGTCGAGCCATCGATCGATGCGGCCTCGACCGACGTGGAGCCGTCGTTCGTCGACCGATGGGTGGTCGATTGCGTCGACCCGGGTGCTGACGTGGTGTCGGCCGCAGACCGATCGGGCGGCGACGTCGTACCGGCGGTGTCAGTGCTGCTCGACGTGCAGCTGGCGACGACGGCCAGCGCCGCGACCGCGGCCGCGACGCGTTGCCCGATACGTCCGGCCCGATTGGTCATCGGGCGGCGACGCTATCCGAGGACGTCGTCGAGCCGAGCGCGGATGCGCGGCATCCAGTCGACGTCCTCGGTCGATCCCCCAGCGGCCTGATGGTCGCGTCGCGCCTGCGCGAGTTCCTCGGCAAACGCAGCCACCTCGTCGGTGAGCAGCTCGGCGATGCGGTCACGCAGGTAGCGGGCCAGCGCGGGGCTGGCGCCGTCGGTGCTGACCGCCGCCGACACGCGACCACTGCGGGCGATGGCCGGCAGAATGAACTCGCAATCGACGGGCTGGTCAGCAGCGTTGGTCCAGATACCTCGAGCGCGCGCCGCCGCCGAGATCTCGGCATCGGTGGCCACGTCACCGGTGGCGGTGATCACGAGGCGTACCTCGTCGAGGTCGCCCGGTTCGAACGCCCGTGAGCGCACCTCGTGCATCGTCGCCTGGTCGACATGCTCGCTCACCTCGGCGGCCACCAGACGGACACGTGCACCGCCCGCAACCAGCGCATCGGCCTTGCGAGCGCCGATGCGGCCGCCTCCCACAACCAGCACCAGCACGTCGTCGAGGTCGAGACAAATCGGATATGAAAATCGGGCAGTCGCCGTCACAACAGCAGCATATGCAGGGGTTTTGTTCGTCAGATCGGCAATAACCGACAAAGTTGATCTTTTTGGTCGGAATTGGTTAACTACGTGCCGTGCACCGCTCCCCCCGGCGCAATACCGGCCCGCACGACGAGCCTCGTCCCGTCGAGACACACGACCCGATCGCCGATGCGGCCGCGGTGCTGCAGTGGGCGGGCCGTCGGTTCGGCGATCGGCTATGTGTCACTGCCAGCTTCGGCGACGGCGTACTCGCCCATGTGGCCAACGCCGCGCTGCCGGGTGTGCAGATCACACTCCTCGACACCGGCTACCTGTTCGCCGAGACCGAGTGGTACGCCGACGATCTCGCGCGGCGCTTCGATCTCAACGTGCGGGTGATCCATCCCGACCCAGACCTCGAACGCAACGTGTGGCAATCCGACACCGACGCCTGCTGCGCAGCGCGCAAGGTCGAACCGCTCGAGCGAGCGTTGCGTGATCGCGACGCGTGGGTCACCGGCTTGCGCCGCTCCGACAGCGAGTCGCGCCGGCGCGCTCCGTTCGTACACGACGACCTCCTCAAAGCGGTCACCAAGGTCAACCCGATCGCCGCGTGGACCGACGACCACGTCGCCCGCTACGCCGCCGAACACGGCATCCCCGACCACCCGCTCGCCGACCGTGGCTATCCGTCGATCGGCTGCTGGCCGTGCACGCGGCCGGTAGCGGACGGCGACGACCAACGCGCCGGCCGGTGGGCTGGCAGCGACAAGACCGAATGCGGCCTGCACCAGGTGTGACGGAACGAACTCGAGGAGACGAGCAACAATGAGTGCGGAAACGATCAAGATCGAAAGCGGCTATCTCGCCGGAACGATCGGCGACGAGCTCGCCGACGACCGCCCCGACTTCGAGCACGACGCCGAGTTGTTGCTCAAGTTTCACGGCATCTACCAGCAGGACGACCGCGACGTCCGTCGCGCCCGCACCCAGCAGAAGCTGCCGCTCGACTACTCGTGCATGGTTCGGGCGTCGGTGCCCGGCGGGATCATCACCGCCGACCAATGGCTCGCCCTCGACCGGGTAGCCGGCCTCGCCAACGGCAAGCTCCGCCTGACGACGCGGCAGGGCGTGCAGTTCCACGTGGTGCACAAAGGCGAGCTGCGCGAGTTGGTCGCCGGCATCAACTCCAGCCTGTTGACCACGCTCGGCGCGTGCGGCGACGTCGTGCGCAACATCATGGCCTGCCCGTTCCCCGACGCCGAGCGCCAGGCGGTGCTACAGCCGGTGGTCGACGACCTCGTCGCTCGCTTCCGTCCGTATACCGCGACCTACTGGCAGCTGTGGGTCGACGGCGAGCAGGCGGTCACCGCCGAACCGGCCGAACGCCCCGACGTGCTCGACCCCATCGACGACGTGGAGCCGATCTACGGCACCGCCTACCTGCCGCGCAAATTCAAGATCGGCGTGGCGTGGCCAGGCGACAACTGCATCGACATCTACACCCACGACGTGGGCATCGTGCCGACGCTCAGCGAAGGAACGAGCGGTGAGCTCACCGGATTCGTCGTGCTCGCCGGGGGCGGCATGGGGATGTCGCACAACCGGCCCGACGACACCTACCCGTTGCTCGCCCAGCCGGTCGGTTGGGTGGCGCCCGACCAGCTCGGCGAGGTAGTCGAGGCCATCGTCACCACCCAGCGCGACCACGGCAACCGCGACGACCGTGCACGTGCCCGCCTGAAGTACCTGGTCGAGGCGCGCGGCGTGGGGTGGTTGCGCGAGCAGATCGAGGAGCGCACCGGCCGCCCCCTCGCCGATCCGGTCGAACTGCCCCAGTGGGAGGTGCATACGCACCACGGCTGGCACGAGGTCGCCACCGAAACGGGCACCGAATATGCCCTCGGCCTCCCGGTGCGCTCGGGCACGGTGGCCGGCGGACTGCGCACGGCGCTCCGACGTTTGATCGCCGACGGGGCGGTGCGCGAGCTGCGCGTCACGCCGCGCCAAGACCTGCTCCTGCTTGGCGTGCGCGACCGCGAGGCGATCGAGGCGGTGCTTCGAGCCAACGACGTACCGCTCGCGAGCGATCAGAGCCCCACCCGGAACCTGGCGATCGCCTGCCCGGCGCTACCGACGTGCACCAAGGCACTGGGCGAGGCCGAGCGCGTGCTGCCCGATGTGGTCGACCGCCTCGAGAAGGTGCTCGCCGACACCGGCAACACCGGCCTCCCGCTCAGGCTCAACATGACCGGCTGCCCCAACGGCTGCTCGCGGCCGTACGCCGCCGAGTTGGGGATCGTCGGCAGAACCAAGAAGAACTACGACATCTTCGTCGGCGGATCGCCGGCCGGCGACCGATTGGCCCGGCTGCTCCGCGCCGACGTCCCGTTGACCGACGTCCCCGATCTCCTACGTCCGCTGCTGGAGCGGTTCAGCGCCACCGCAGCCGACGGAGCCAGCTTCGGTGACTGGGCTGTCGCTCAGCAGTGGGACGAGCTGACCGCACTACTTCCCGAGCCGACGACCCGCCGCCGCAAGCGAGCCAACGCATGAGCGACCAGGTCTTCTCCGAAAAACCGGGGATTTCCGGCGCCTCGCGCCTGATACCGCGTACAGAAGCGGGTTCGGTTGCCCTCGTGGGCGCAGGGCCGGGTGACCCCGAGCTGCTGACCATCAAGGCGCTGCGGACGATCGAGTCGGCCGACGTCGTCGTGCACGACGCGCTCGTCGGCCCCGGTGTGCTCGACCTCGTGCCCGACGGTGTCGAGCTGATCGACGTCGGCAAGCGACCGGGGCGTGCAGTCGCCCAAGAGCTGATCTGCACACTGCTGGTCGAGCTGGCGCGGCAAGGAAAGCGCGTCGTGCGGGTGAAGGGTGGCGACCCGTTCGTGTTCGGCCGGGGCGGCGAGGAAGCGCTCGAATTGGCCGACGCAGGTATTGAGTTCGAGGTGGTTCCCGGCATCACGTCGTCGGTCGCCGCGCCGGCCGCAGCGGGCATTCCGGTCACCCACCGCGGCGTGTCCGCAGGCGTCACGGTGGTCACCGGACATCGCCGGGCCGGCGAGCACGATGTCGACTGGCGATCGCTCGCCCGTGTGGGAACGACGATCGTCGTGTTGATGGGAGTCTCACAGCGGGCGACGATCGCCGCCGAGCTACGAGCCGGCGGACTTGCCGACGACACCCCGGTTGCGGCGATCCAGTCGGCGACGACCGAGCACGAGGAAGTCTGGCGAGGCCGTATCGACCAGTTGCCCGACGCAGCGATCTCCTCCCCCGCCACGATAGTGATCGGCGCGGTCGCCGCGATGGACGTGACCGGCGTTCGCCGCCTCGTTGCATCTAGTGCCTGACACCTGATGTAACGCTTCGCGGGTCAATCCCTGCAGACTGATGCGGTGACGTCTGCCCCGCTGCCACCGCCCGTGGCCGCAACGCCCGCGCCGTTGCGCATCGCCGGGCTCACCAAGCGATTCGGTGAGACGCTCGCGCTCGACGGTCTCGACCTGACGGTTCCCACCGGCGCCTGCTTCGGCCTCGTTGGCCCGAACGGTTCCGGCAAGTCGACGACCATGCGCTCAGTGGTTGGCCTCATCCGTCCCGATGCCGGGACGATCGAAGTGTGTGGGCATCTCGTCGCCACCGATGTACTTCCGGCCCGACGGGCGATGGGGGTGATGCTCGACCCGCTTCAGCTGTTCGATCGCCTCAGCGCATGGGAGTTTGTCGAGACGATCGGCGAGCTGCGCGAGATCGACGGGGACACGCTGCGCAGCCGGAGCGCTGAGCTGTTCGACGTACTCGACCTGACCGAAGATGCCGATCGCCAGATCGCCGGCTACAGCCACGGCATGCGCAAGAAGACCGCGCTCGCGGCAGCGCTGGTGGCGCGCCCCCGCCTGCTCCTGCTCGACGAACCCTTCGAAGGTGTCGACCCGGTGTCGACACGCGCCATGCGCCAGATGCTCGACCGCTTCCGGGCCGGAGGCGGCACGGTCGTCCTGTCGACGCACGTCATGGACATCGTCGAGCGTGTGTGTGACCACGTCGGCGTGATCGACCACGGCCGAATCGTGGCCGCAGGACGTATCGACGAATTGCGCGCCGGCCGTCGCCTGGAAGACGCGTTCATCG
>JBCBSO010000225.1:0-6704 GCA_039819205.1 Actinomycetota bacterium | reverse complement strand
CCCTGGCTCGTCTAGCGACCTGGCGCGCAAGCCGGGCACAGGCAGCGAGGTCTTCGGGACCGATGTCGAAGAGATCGACTGAGTGCGATCGCGGGATCACAAGCACGTGGCCAGGGGTGACCGGGTCAATGTCCATGAACGCAACGGCCCGCTCGTTCTCAGCCACCAGCATTCTCGAATCGGCTCCAGCGGCGATCTCGCAGAAGACACACCCTGACCTGACCACACGGCGATCGTAAGTGCCGGGCACCGGAGCGAACTGCTCGATATCGCCACGTCAGAAACGAACGATCTACCCATCCGAGTACGGCACCTACGGCGCGTTCGCTCCCGCTCCAGATTTGCGGATCGGAACCGCCGCTGAGGCGCCGGGTGCTCCAATGAGTGTCACAGTGGCTAGATGCTCGATGAGAACGCCAAGGACCATCTGCATGACCATCTGCGCTGGGTGCGTGATGCGTTGGTCTGGAAGCTCGACGGCTTGAGCGAATACGACGTTCGTCGACCGATGACGCCGACAGGAACGAACCTGCTCGGCTTGGTGAAGCACGTCGCGATATCGAACTCGCGGTACCTCGGTGAGGTCTTTAGCCGGCCCTTCCCCGAGCCGCTCCCGAGGTGGGATGACGTGGCTGCGCGCGGAAGCGAGCACTGGGCGACGGCTGATGAGTCACGCGCCGACATCGTTGGTCTCTACGAACGAGTGTGCTCGCATTCCGATGCCACGATCGACGCGCTTGCTCTCGATGATCTCGGCTATGTGCCTTGGTGGGACGAAGAGGTGCCGCTGTTCAACGTGATGCTGCATTGCTTGTCCGACATGACTCGGCATGCGGGACACGCTGACATCTTGCGCGAGTCGATCGATGGTGCGGTTGGAGTCGAGCGCGGTGACGCGGCTGCTCACGGTAGAGACCCAGAGTTCTGGGCCGAGCGGCGACGAATGATCGAACATGCTGCTCAGGCTGCAGCGGGTCATCCGAGCTGAGCCACTCGATGTTGACCAAACGGGGACCACCGCATACCGCGCTCGGGAACGGCACGTCGGCGCTTGGAGAGGCGCTCGAGATCATTCGTCGGCTATCCGCACGCGCCGCGGTCAGGTGATCCAGTACCTCTGCGTCGGTGGTCCGCCCAGAGGATCGTCAACGATGTTCTCTAGTACGCCGCCGCAGCGAGTGATCACCTGAGCGGATGCGGTGTTGTCCTCGTCGCACGTGACGAGCACGCGGTCCACACCGTGTGAGCGGGCGATCACGATGCTCTGTCGAAGAATCTCAGTTGCGTACCCTCGCCGGCGCTGCATCGGCAGCACGCCGAAGCCGATGTGTCCACCCACTTCCTGCAGGTAGTCGTTGAGGCGGTGTCGAATCGAGGTTCGTCCGACGATGTCGCCGTCAACCGCTGCGAGCAGGAATGTTGATGGCACCCACGGCTCGGGTGGTTCGGTCAACCGTTGGTCGAGCAGCTCGATGTAGTCCGCCCAGGTCATGTCGTTGTCCAGGCCGAGCGCGAACTCGAAGTTGTCGGTGCGGAGTTGCTCGTGGGCATCGCGCACGACCTGTTCATCGGTCGGCCGCACTGGCCGGAGGTCGAGTCGCATGCTGCCCAAGAATGGCATCGACCGTCGACGCAGAGCCTGCGGATTTGTTCGACGCGAGCCGCTCGATAATCGCGCCTCCCTACGCTCAAGACACCCGCCCGACATCGGCACCTGGGCGCTCGCTCACCCGCTCGGAAAGACGGGTGGGAACGCTCGACATGAGCAAGGGACTCGGCCGCCCTGGGCCTGTGCGGTGCGCGGCGAACCCCACCAGGCGCGGTTGTGTCCGCCCTGACGGCAGAGTTAGAACCGCAGTCGGGAGCGAAGCCGCCGGAAAGAGCGAATGACGAAGTTAAGTGCCGCGACGAAGATGTACTCGTCGCCTTCGACCGCAGTGTTCGCCTCGGTGTTCCACCGTTCCTTCTTGCCGTCGCTCGTGCCTGTGGGTGCGTCGGACATACGCCGAGACTAGATCGGCGACGAGTTGGCAGCGCTCCGTCTGAATGATCAGTGCGTGTGACGAGCATGTCATTCGTGGTGCTGACGTGGCTCTGTCGGGACTTGGTTGAGCCAGTGTTGGAGTGTGTTCTTGTAGTCGGCGTAGGCCGTTCTGCCCGTGGGGGTCAAGGCGTAGTAGGTCGTGTTGGCTCGTTTCGTCGCGTCGATGTAGTCGGCGTCATCCAGCTTGCGGAGATGGGTGATGAGGTTGCCGGCGGTGGTGTCGAGAAGGTCGCGTAGTCGGGTGAACGACAGCGCGTCGCCGGGTGGGAGCGCAGCAAGTGTGGAGGTGATGCGCAGCCGCATTGGTGCGTGGATGAGCGGGTCGAGTTCGGACAGGTTGGTCATCGTTGCTCGGGTGTGGCGACGGCGGCTGCGGTGAACCCGATAGCGCCTCCGACGGCGATGACAGCGAGGTGGGCGTAGGGCCCAACGATGGCGGCCGTGGCGCAGGTGGCGAGTAGCCACAGGCCGGTGAGGTTTAGGGTTCGGTCGTCGATGACGGCGCCGGCTGCGGTGTAGATGACGGCGCCGGTAAAGGTGACGAGGCAGGCCGCGATGAGATCCATCGCAGCATCGGATGACACGACGTTGCCGATACCGGCGGTGGTGGTGATGCACACAGCAAACGCTGCGATCCATGCGAACGCCCAGCTGCGGCCGATGCGTGATGAGGTGCCGGTGACACCGCGTGCTCGTCTGGCGTAGTGCGCTGCGGTTACGACGATGGCGGCGATGACGCAGATCGAGTAGATCAAGTTGCCAGCCCAGCTGGCGTCGATGATGGGGTCGTCGCCGGCGGTGATCCATCGAGCGCCGAAGCCAAGCGGCCATGCGATCGCCCACGTGGTGTAGGCAAATTGGTTCGATGGCGTGATCGCGGCGCGGGCGTTGCGTTCGGTTGCTTCGGCGAGTTCGAGTGCGTCGCGGTGGTCAAGGCGGCCAGTGCTGGGTTCCATCTGCGCTCCTACTTTGTGTTGCAAACTGATGTTGTTTGTAACGCAAACTGACGCAGCAGTCAAGCGCTTCGACCCAACCCAACCCGCCCATATCCGCGCATCGAGCGCGACGCTCCCGTCCATGCATCGCGGCACGTATGCGCGCGAGCCGGAGCGGAAGCGCCTGGCCATCGGTGGCAGTTGCCGATCGCGTCGGTCAACACAGATAGCGCGGAGTGGTGGCGTGGCGCCGCGAGCGACCTGTCGCTTGGGTGACGTTCCAGCCAACAAATGTCACATCTTCGTTACGGGTCGCGCAGTCGCGCGGCGGCTGACTCGGCGAGTGTTGTCAGGCGCGCACGGTACGCAGTCGGGTGTGGCTGGTCGTTCTTGAGCCCGGCGGGAGCGAGGGTGAGTAGCTCGATGACGCGCTCGACGTTGGGGGTGTCGGCGTCCGCGGTGGCGAGTAGGAAAATGCGCAGTCCCTCATGGGCGCGGTCGGCTGCGGCGACTGCGATGTCGGCGGCGAACTCTTGACGCCCTTCCATGAGCTCGTCGCCGAACGGCGTCGAAGCCATGCCTTCATAGCCGTCGCCGTATGCGCGTTGAAGGAATCCGTTCAATCGTTCCCCGGTGGTGCCGTCGGCGTGGAGCGCAGCAAGCGCGGCGTCAGTCCCATCGTTGAGGACCGCATCGAAGGCTGCGCGAAACACGTCAGCACGGTTCGCGAAGTAGCGGTATAGGGCCGCACGCGAGAGTCCAGCCGCCTCGGCGATGTCGGCCATCGATGCTCGCCGGAAACCTTGCACCGCAAACACCGCAATGGCCGCACGTCGGATCTCGTCAGCTCGTCCGTCCCATCGATCTCGCTTCGATCCGGCCACCGGCACCAGGTTGACACACTCGTCCCAAAATGTCACCATTCCGGTGGGTGGTGACATTTCCCGTTCCAAATGTCACTCGGACGCCCCCGACCGCAGGAGGACTGCATGAACACCTCACGTACGTTCGCTGGCCGCACTGTCTGCGTGACGGGCGCATCGAGCGGGATGGGCCGCGCGATCGCTGAACACCTCGGTGCGCTGGGCGCGCACGTGTTCCTCACCGGTCGCACTCCTGAGGAAATGAGTGCTTCAGCGAAGCAGATCCATGCCGCCGGCGGTCGAGCTGCCATCGACGACTTCGACCTCACCGACACCAACCGACTCGTGCAGTGGATCGATCACGCAGCCACGTCGACGGGTCGGCTCGACGTGCTCGTCAACAGCGCCGGGTTCGGTGACATCGGAAGCTCGATCATCGATGGCGACCCGGAGATGTGGAGAGGAATGCTCAACGTCAACGTCCTCGCGCTCGCTGTTGGATGTCAGGCAGCGGTGCGGGCGATGCGCCGAACGGGCTCAGAAGGGAACATCATCAACGTCTCCTCCACCGCCACGCTGCGCCGCGACTCAGGCGTGTATGGAGCCACGAAGTATGCGGTCAACTGCATCAACTCCACGCTGCGCAGCGAGCTGGAGGACGACTCGATCCGCGTCACCGCCCTCATCCCCGGCGTGTTCGCGTCGAACTTCAGTCGTCACGGCGACCCGGCAAGGATCACGGCTCGCGCCGACGCCGCCGGAATCACCGATCTACAGCTCCCCGGCTCGCGACGACTCACACCCGACCAGATCGAGACCATCCAGTCAGCGCTCCCCACGACCATGGGTAACACGACGCACATCGCTCGAGCCGTTGAGTACATCGTGGCTCAGCCAATCGAGCTGAACATCGAAGAGCTCGTCATCCGCCCCCAAAAGAGCCTGTTCTGAGCGCACGGGCCGCCACAGCACACAGAACGAACGGACCAATCATGCCGACCGTCTTCGTTACCGGCGCCAGCTCCGGAATCGGAAGATCAACCGTCACCCGTTTCGCCGACACAGGATGGAACGTTGTCGCCACCATGCGCGACCCAGCAGACGGCAGCAACCTTGCCAAGCAACCGAACACCCTTGTGACCCGGCTCGACCTACTCGACTCCGAATCAATCACCACTGCCGTTGAGACGGCCATCGATCGCTTCGGATCGATCAACGTCCTCGTCAACAACGCTGGATACGGTGCCTACGGGCCACTCGAATCCACGCCAATCTCCTCGATACGGCGCCAATTCGACGTCAACCTTTTCGGTCTCATCGAGACCACGCAAGCGATCCTGCCCGGCATGCGCCAGCAGCGCGCCGGCACAATCGTCAACGTATCGTCGGTTGGGGGTCGCGTCGCCTACCCACTGGGTACCCCGTACCACGGCTCGAAGTGGGCAGTCGAAGGGCTCTCCGAAGCACTCCACTACGAACTCTCAGCACTAGGAATCAGCGTCAAGATCATCGAACCCGGCGGCGTGCGAACCGACTTCTCAGGTCGTTCGTTCGCTTTCACCCACAACCCCGAACTCACCGACTACCAACCCATCGTCGATGCCTTTCTCGCCGCCGGTGGCACACCAACTGGCCAGATCGAACCCGAAGACGTCGCCGACGCCATCTGGTCAGCCGCCACCGACAACACCGAACAACTCCGTTACCAGATCGGCTCCGGGGCGCAACACGTACTCGGACAACGCTACGCCGCCGACCAGGACGAAGCCTTCGTCGCAGGGCTACGCACCAACTTCGGACTCTGACACCGCACAATCAAGCCACCCGGACCCGCACCAAACGGGCGGGCTCCGGCCGCGCACCACCAGCCCCTCCGCTGGAGCAATCCACATGAGAAGAGTCCCTCGTTGTGTAGCGAGCGGAACGGAGCGTGGCCCGCAGGCGAGACAGCGGACGGAACCCTGCCGGCACACCGACCGCTCGCTATCACCACTCGACGACACGATCCAGCAGCCACTCGATATCGGCACGCCTGCGCTCGGTGGAGTGCGCGGAAACGCGCGCCTCCGAAGGCCCGGGATGCATCCTGAGTCGGTGTGTATCCTGAAGTCATGGCCAAGCGCGCCGAGGACCTTGCCGCCGACCCGGCGGTTGCGCTGATCGAGGAGCCGAGCGAGTCGTTCGACGCGTGGTTGCATGAGCTGCTCGGAGATCCGCCGGTCGATCTCGAGACGACCGGGGCTGACCTCGTCGCGCAGGCTCGGGCCGACGAGGTGTGACGCGTCTCGTTCTCGACGCGTCTGCCGGAGTCGAGCTGCTCCTGAACACACAGCGGGCGCGTTCCCTCTCGGCGAAGCTTCCGGAGTCCGCTGAGTGGTGGGTGCCCGAGCACTACTTCGTCGAGGTGGCCGGTGCACTTCGTCGTACAGCGCTCAACGGCGATGCCACACCTGAGCGGGTCGACCGGGCGTTCTCGATGTTGGACCGAGCGGTGGTCCTTCGGGCTCACGTCCGGCCGTTGCTGGTCGATGCGTCGGCTCGCCGGTCGAGCATGACGATTGCCGATGCGCTGTACGTCGTGCTCGCCGAGCACATCGGTGCATCGCTGGTCACTGCCGACGAGCGCCTTGCTCGGTCGCCTGGACTCGTCGTTCCGACCATCGTGCCGTAGTCGGGCCCGCGGTCGGCTCCGATCGCGCCTCTGGTGTGGTCGCGTACCGTGTCGGCATGGCGAAGGTCAGCGACGACGAGCGCGTCGAAGCGAAGCGCCGTGCAATTGTCGCGCTCGCTCGTGGCGACGACCTCGACACGATCGTCGGTGCGGTGGCCGATCTTCACGTCCGGCACAACACCTTTCCAGGC
>JBCBSO010000224.1:0-6725 GCA_039819205.1 Actinomycetota bacterium | reverse complement strand
CCGCGTACAGATCGTCTGCGCCGCTCATCGGCGCGGTCCGTTCACCGGTCGAGACGGCGCCACACGGTGTCGGGGGCCAGGCGCAATACACCAAACACACCGCGCAGCACACCCGGCGCCCACACGACCGACTTGCCGCGGCGAAGACCGGTAACGACTGCGTCGGCGACATCGCTCGGGTCGATCGTGAACGGCACCTCGTCGAGCCCGTCGGTCATCGCGCTGCGCACGAACCCGGGGCGCACCGTCAGGACGCGTGCCCCGGTGCCATGCAGCGCGTGATGCAGTCCGGTGGCGAACGCGTCCTGTCCGGCTTTCGTCGCGCCGTACACGAAGTTCGACGCGCGGGTGCGCACGCCGGCCACGCTCGACAGCACGACCAGCACACCGTGGCCCTGGCGCCGTAGCTGCTCGGCCACCGCCAGTCCCGAGCTCACCGCGCCAGCGGTGTTCACGCTGACCAACTCTGCCGCTACTTCTGGATCGTCGGACGCATCCGTCCCGAGCTGGCCAAATGCTTGAACGACGACGTCGAGGTCGCCGGCGGCGTCGACTGCAGCGGCAACGACATCGCGGTGGGTCGCTGGTTCGGTGGCGTCGAACTCGATGGTCGTCACGGTGACGCCATCGGGCAACTCGGGCAGTGGTGGATCGAGGGAGCGCCCAGCGAGTACCACGTGGCGCAGCGCTGGCGACGCCAGCGCCTCCACGATCGCCCGGGCGATGTCGCTCGATCCGCCGAGCACCAACACGGTCTGCGGTTGTTGTACGGCGTTGTTCACGCCACCTCCTCATCGAGTAGCCCGAGACGGCGGGCTTGATCGCTGATCCAATAACCATCGGGATCGGCCGCCCGGCGCGCGGCTTGCCATTCGGCAAGCCGTGGGTAGCCGGCACGCACCATCGCCGGCGTGGCGTGGGCGTCCTTTGCCAAGTAGTGCCGTCCGCCAGCATCGAGCACGACCTCGTCGAGACTCCGCAACAGGTCGGCAAGGCCGGATGCTCCGGCGGGGACATCGAGGGTCAAGGTCCATCCCGACGTGGGGAAGCTGAGCATCGCCGCGTTCGCCGGTCCGAATCGCTTGAGGACTGCGAGGAAGCTCGCGTGACCGGAGGCGACGACGCGCTCGATCACGACCCGCAGGGCGTCAATCCGGTCGTCGGGTACGACGAACTGGTACTGCAGAAAGCCGGATCCGCCGTAGAGCCGGTTCCAACTGCCGACCATGTCGAGCGGGTGAAAGAAGCCCGTGATCGACTCCGGTGCGGTGTGGTCGCGGGGCGCCTTGCGATACCACAGCTCGTTGAAGGCGCGCACCGCAGGTCGGCTGAGCACGTTGGGGCCGCCAGCCGGCACGTCGACAAGCGCCGGTGGGGAAAAGCTCAGCGGGTCGCGACGAGCCTTCGGGGTGAGGTCGTCGAGTCGTGCGTGATCGGCGCGGGTCAGCACCGCTCGTCCGAGCGAGCGGCCGGCGGCCAACAGATCGACCCAGGCCACCGAGTAACGTTGGTCGTCGACGACCATCGTGTCGATGAGCGCATCGAGATTGGCCACCCGTTGTGTGCGCACCAGGCACCGACTGGTCTCGATCGGAATCAGATCGAAGGTGGCGTCGACGATCAGACCCGTCAGTCCCATGCCGCCGATGGTCGCCCACCACAGCGCAGCATCGTCGGGGCTGAGCGACCGCAGCACCCCATCGGCAGTGAGCAGGGTCAGCCGACGGCAGTGATGGCCGAAGGTGCCGTCGACGTGGTGGTTCTTGCCGTGGATGTCGCTGGCGATCGCCCCGCCGACAGTGATGAACCGGGTCCCCGCGGTGACCGGCACGAAGAAGCCGGCAGGGACAATTACGCGCAGGAGGTCGTCGAAGCTCACGCCAGCATCGACGGTGACGGTTCCGGCGTGCTGGTTCAGCGTGATCGGCGTGCGGCCGGGACGGAGTCGCAGCACGGCGCCACCACCGTTCTGTGCTGGGTCGCCGTACGAGCGACCCAGACCGCGTGCGATGGCGCCGCGCCCGACGTTGGCGGGCAGCACCGAGTCAGGGTGAGCTCGAACGGTGTCGCCGTCGAGCTCCACGACTCGGCCGACCGAGGGTGCGGTCCGCCCCCAGCCGGTCAGGGTCGCTGTTGCTGCGTCAGCCTGCGTCACGCCGGGCATGAGATCGGCTCCAGCATCAGATCGGCCCGCGCATCAGTACGGCCACTCGGGAGCATCACGGCCCGCGCGCTCCATCACACGTCCGAGGCCGCACACCAGGGCGGCCTTCAGGGCAACGTTGCGGACGAACCATGGAAGCTGGGCAACCTGCCGACCGGTGTTGCCCCATCGGTCGGCAGCGTCGAGGTCGGCGCGGTAGATCGCCAGCGATCTCGAGCGCCCGACGTAGCGGAACCGTCCACCCGCCAGTAGCTCGCGCACGATGGCGGCGGTGACCCCGACCGAGGAGAACGAGTCGTGAATCAGCAGCGTGCCACCATCAGCGACTCGTGCGCCCCACGAGACGACGTCGGCCCGTGCGGGCGCATACCGGTGGGCACCGTCGATGTACAGCACATCGATTGACCCGTCGACGTGGGCGTGAGCATCGTCGGAGAACGTGCGTACGTGGTCGACGCGTTCGGCAACGCCCGCCGCCTCGAGATTCGCCACGAATGCATCGTGGTCCTCGTTCGCCTCGTCGGCGTAGCCGTCGATCTCCTGTGGGCCCCGATCGTTGCCGGCATGGGGATCGATGGCGTAGATGCGCGCATCGAGCGGCGCCGCGCTCGCCAAGACAATCGTCGAACGGCCACGAAAGCTGCCGATCTCCACGATCGTGCCCCCAGGCGGACACCCCGCTGCGGCGTCGTAGAGCGCAGCGGCCTGGCCGTCGGTCATCCATCCGTCGACGTCGGCGACGCGCTGGCGCACGGTGTCGAGATCGGGGGGCTCGGCAATCGACATGGCTGGCCAGGCTATGCCGCGGCCGATGGCTTGCACGTTGCATGTCGGGCCGCCGCGCCGTCAGGCGGTGCGCGGCGTCAGGCCGAATACACCGCGATGCCGTAGATCACCAGCCAACACGCACCGAGGAGCTGCAAGGTGCGATCGCTGGCGAACACTTCTTCGGGGGCCGCGCCCTCGCCGTTTTCCAACACGAGGAGATACCGAAACAACGCCGCCATCATCGGCACGATCGACAGCTCGTAGAACGGCCAATCCGACGTGCTGAGCGTGCCCGTCTCGAACGCCCACACGCAATAGCTGATCAACGCCCCACCCATGCTGACCGCCAGCAGGATCCGTAGATACCCGACCGAGTAGACCTCGAGCGTCGCTCGAACGTCGGCCTCGGCACCGACCTCGTTCAGCTCTGCGTATCGCTTACCGACCACGATGAACAACGAACCGAACGTGACACACAATACGAACCAGCGCGACATCGGCACGTCGACCGCCACTGCACCCGCCGCCGCGCGCAACACGAACCCGCTGGCGATAGCGATCACGTCGAGCACCGCCACGTGCTTCAGCCACACCGTGTAGGCCAGCTGCAGCAACAGATACACCGCGATCACCGCGGGCGCCTGCCACCGGCCGGTCGCCGCGGTCAACCCCAACGCTGCCAGCGCCAACACCGGCACCGCCGCCCGGGCCACCGGGATCGGTAGGTCGCCTGACGCGATCGGTCGCCGACGCTTCGTCGGATGCCGCCGGTCGGCCTCGACATCGAGCAGGTCGTACCACAGATACGTCGCGCTAGCCGCGCAACAAAACGCTACGAAGGTCACCGCCGATATCCAGAGTTCGTGCCACTGATCGAGCATGCCGGCCGCGCCCGGCGCAGCGAACACCAGCACGTTCTTCAACCACTGCTTCGGTCGGGCCGCGCGGAACAACGCGACCGGCATCGACATCGTCGACGGGCGAGGCGGAGCGGAAGTCACCACCGCAGCACGGTAGCGGCGACCATCCCGCTCACTTTGTGATCCACTGCGCCTCATCAGCATCAGCCAACATCTCCCGATCGCCCGCCGAGTCGCCGTAGGCCGTGAGATGGACCGCGGTGCGGCCCTGGTGGTGCTGATCGAGCCATTCGTGTAGTCGACGCACCTTCTCGGGTCCGCGACAGTTTGCGCCAACGAGCCGGCCCGTGAAGCGACCGTCGGGTCCAGTCTCCAACTCGGTGGCGAGGACGTCGTCGACGCCCAACGCCGCGGCGAGCGGCCGAAGGTAGATGGCGTACGAGGCGGATACCAGCACCGTGGTGTCATGCTCGGCTTGGTGGCGGCGCAGCTCGACGAGGGTGTCGTCGCGGAGCCACCCGTCGACCACTTCAGCGGCGAAGTCGGTGGCCATCGCTTCGACCGATGTAATGGCACGACCGGTGAACGCCGCCCTTGTCGCGTGCGCTTTGAGGGTGTCACGGTCGCGCCGGACCACAGCTGGAATCGTCGCTCGCCCGGCGCGCGCCAAACGCCAGAACATCGTCGGCAGGCCAGCCACCCGGCGAAGGAATGGCACCACACAGTCACGAGTCGTCAGCGTGCCGTCGACGTCGAACGCGACGACACGCGTCGAGCTCATCGGTGACGTGCCGGCAGCGACGCCAACATGTCCCAGTACTCCGGCCAGCTCTTGGAGACGACACCCGGATCAACGACCTCGACACCGTCGACCACCAGCCCGAGTAGCCCCAGCGACATCGCCAGCCGGTGGTCGTGGTACGTGTTGAATCGGGCAGCCGTGAGCAGGTCGCGCGGGCGGATCGTCAAGCCGTCGTCGTCGACGGTGACGTCGGCGCCCGCCCGATTCAGTTCGCTGGCCAGGTCACCCAAGCGGTCGCTCTCCTTGGCGCGGATGAACCCGACACCACGAATGTGCGTCGGCGTCACGGCCTGAGTGGCGACGACGGCCAACGTGGGCACCAAATCGGAAATATCGGCCATGTCGACGTCGATGCCCCGCAGCGGCGTGTCACGGCGGCGCATCACAACCGTGTCGCGTTCGCCGTTCGTGACGACACAACCCATCGCCTCCAACAACTCCACGAAGCGGCGGTCACCTTGCTGCGAACCGGAACCCAGGCCGCGAACCACTACCGCACCCCCGACGATTGCGGCGGCGGCCAGTGGGTAACTCGCCGAAGATGCGTCGGCTTCGACCTCGTACGTCCGTGCGCCGTACACGTCGGACGCCACCGCGATCCGGCGGCCTTCGACATCCACATCGAGCACACCGAATGCGGCCATCACCGATCGAGTTAGCTCCAGGTATGGCCGCGACACCGGATCGGTCGACAGCCACATCTTGACGCCGCCGGGGACGTACGGGCCGATCAACATCAGCGCTGACACGTATTGGCTCGACACGTCGCCGGGCATGACGATTGCGTCGGCCCCGCGCAACGGTCCCTGCACGGTCACAGGGAGGTGCCCAGGACGCTCGCCCGGCTCCACTTCGGCGCCCAGCGCATGGAGCGACTCATGCAACGGACCCATCGGCCGGGCGCGCAGCGGGGGGTCGCCGTCGATGGTGGTCGGACTGGGGACCAACGCCGCCAACGCGGTAAGGAAGCGCGAGGTGGTGCCGGCGAGTTTGGTCGACAGCGTGCGTTCCGCGCTGGCGAACTCGCCGCCCACCCCGATCACGTCGGTGACGAGCACGCCATCGATCTCGTGCGTGGCAATACCGCAGCCCAGGCGCTCCAAACCGTCGAGCATCACCGCGGTGTCGTCACCCGGTGCGATGCCTCTGATTTCACTGGTGCCGTCGGCGAGCGCCGCGCACACCAACGCCCGGTTGGCCACGCTCTTCGACGGGGGGACGCGCACGTCGGCAATGATCGGGCCCTCGGCCGCACGAACGCTGGCGACGTCGCTCATGACAGCGGATGCACGGCCGGGCGGAACCCACGAGCGAGGAGCCCGCCGCGAAAGCGCTCGCTGGCGGTCTGGTCGACAAGCACGACGGCGACGCCGAGATTGCGCTCGGCCTCGTGGACGACTTCGAAGCTGGCGATGTTGACCTCGAGTTCGGCGGCCAAGGTGAACACCTCGGCGGCGGCCCCCGCGCGGTCGGGAATCGGAATGCGCACCTCGGCGAGCTCTTCGGGATGGAGAATGCGCGCCGGCAGGTTGGCTCGCGCCTGACGCGCATCGCGCAACCGTTGTTCAAGTGCCTGACGATCCTCCTGTTCAACCACCGTACGCAAGGCGCTGAGCCGGTCGATCAGCTCCGACATGGCGGCGACGATGGCCTCACTGTTTTGGGCGCAGATATCAAGCCAGATGTCGGGCGGGCCGCTGGCAACGCGGGTCATGTCGCGGAAGCCGCCTGCGGCGAGGCGGAGCAGTGCTGGGTGCTCCTCGGCGCGGTGCGTCGCCACACCCATCAGCGATGCCGCCGTGAGGTGCGGTACGTGGCTCACCACCGCAACGAGCCGATCGTGCGCGTCGGGCGCCAGGCCGACGACTTCGGCCCCCAGCGTGCGGATCACGGTAGACGCGGCGGCGATCGTGTCGTCGCTGGTGGCGTCATCGGGAGTGATCACCCACACCGCGCCGCTGAACAGCTCCGCGGCGGCCCCATCGAGACCATCGACCTCGCTCCCCGCCATCGGGTGCCCGCCGATGAAACGAGGGTCGCTGGCCGCAGCAACGATCGGCGCCTTCACGCTGCCGACATCGGTGACCACGCCGGTCGTCTCCGACAGCGCGCGTTCTACCGCGTCGGCGCT
>JBCBSO010000223.1:0-6725 GCA_039819205.1 Actinomycetota bacterium | reverse complement strand
CGGCGCACGATTGTCAGCCGGCGTCTGGGACGAGCTTGAACACGCCGTCGTAGAGCGACAGGAGATACAGCTCACCGTCGGGGTCTTCGCCCCAACCGACGATGCCGTTCGGCGGATCGACCGACAGCCGCGACACTCCCTCGGCGCCGATCGCCCACATCGCGCCACCGAGATCGGCGAACAGGTACGCACCCGTGAGCTCGGGGAATGCCGAGCCTCGATACACGTGACCGCCCATCACCGCCACACCATCGCTGCGCGGGTAGTCGAACACCGGTGGGATCACGCCGTCGGGCGCTCCGGAGCGGCGCGAGTTCGTGCCCTCGAACCACGGCCAGCCGAAGTTGAGGCCGCGCTCGCCGCCGCGCATCACGCTGACCTCCTCGCGTTCGTCGTTGCCCACGTCGCCGACCCACAGATCGCCGGTCGGCCAGTCGATCGAGAAGCTCCATGGGTTGCGGAATCCGCGGGCCCACACCTCGGGACGATCGGCGGCACCGTCGGCGAACGGATTATCGGCAGGAATGCCGTAGCCGTCGCCGTCGAGGTTCGGCGTGACCCGCATGATCACGCCCAGCAGCTTCGATGTGTCGGCTGCATCGCGGCCGTTGCTGCCTCCGCCGTCGCCGGAGCCGATGAACAGATTGCCGTCGGTGTCGAACAGCAAGCCCCCGCCGTTGTGCCCGAGACCGGGCTGTTCGATGGCGAGCACTTCCCGGCGCGTGTCCGGAACGATTGCACCATCGGCCATCTCGTATGACCACACACGTGTGTTGTTGTCCAGGTCGGTGAGGTTGACGAACAGCCGCCCATCGCGGGGATCGAAGGCGAGACCGAGTAACCCGCGTTCGGAGCCAGAGAGCAATTCGATCGTTTCGCCGGAGAGATCGCCGACCGGGACCAACCCGTCCGGAGTGCTGCGCGAGATGAACCCGTCCTGTGTCGTGATGTACATCGACGGGTCGTCGTCGCGCCATGCCACCGCGGTCGGCGAGTTCACGTCGGCGACCTGCTCGAACCCGATCTGCACGGCCGCGAAGTTGTCGTTCGGTGGAGGCGGTGCCGGTGGCAACGTGGTGGTCGTCGGAGCTGGCGCGGTCGGGGGCGTCGTCGGCGCGGAGGTGGTCTCGGTGGTGCCGTCGGCAGGCGATGGCGTCGACGTCGTGGCCGGTTCAGCCGCAGCGGTCGTGGTCGGTTGGGGGATCGTGGTCACGACCGGCGCCACCGAGCTCGTTGCGGCGATCGTTGTGTCGGCACCCTCGTCGTCGGCAGCGCACGCGGCAACTGTGGCGAGGGCGAGTACAGCGGTGCCGGTGGTGAACCGATCACGCATCGATCGCCAACTCACGCGGTCAGTCTCTCATCGCAAGAGGGTTCGCCGGTGGCACGCAACTGGCCGCCCGGCCGAGGCCTGCCCGCGCCGTTGGGCGGGCTCACGCTGCGAGCGTGCGCGTCCGATACTCGGTGGGTGTCAGTCCGTGCGCTCGCTTGAACGCCGTGCTCAGGGCGAACCCGCTCCCGTACCCCACTTGGGCAGCAACGGCCTGCACGGTGCTGTCGGGCTCGAGCAGCAGATCAGCCGCCAGGGCCAACCGCCACTCGGTGAGGAACTGCATCGGCGGCTGGCCGACCAGTTCGTTGAAACGCCGTGCCAGCAGTGCCCGGGACACGCCCACTTCCGAGGCGACCGCGGCCACGGTCCAGGCGTGTTCGGGGTTGTGCTGGAGGAGGCGCAACGCCGGGCCGACCACCGGGTCGGTCGCAGCCCGCCACCACCCAGGCGCGTGCTCACCGTGGCGATCGAACCAGTAGCGGAGCACCGATACGGTCACCAGGTCGAGCAACCGATCGAGCACCAGTGTTTGTCCGGGAGCGTCACTCGTGAGTTCGCTGGCAAGCAGGTCGAGCGCTCCGGGGCCAACGTCGTTGCGGTCGACGACGAAGAAGGGCGGAAGTGCATCGAGCAAACGGCGCCCCGACTCACCGAGATGCTCGTAGGTCCCAATGATCATCTCGAGTTCGCCGTCGGGCGAGTTGCCCCATGTGCGCACACCACGCATGAAGGGTTCCTGGAGCGAACGCCCGAGCCGGTCCTCGCAGCGCTGGCCAGGATGAACGATCACGTCCGGCTGCTTTTCGGGTCGATCGCCGAGGTCGTACGGGTCGAGGCCGCGACACACGGCGATCTCACCGCGGCGCAGCAGGCGTGGCTCACCCGAGCTCGGCGACACCCACGCCTCGCCAGCGGTCACGGCAGCGATCGTCAGCGGCGCCTGATCGAGGACACGAACGCCCCATGGCGCCTGCATCACCATGCGGATGACGAACGCGCCGCGCGCCCGCGGACTGTCGAGCAGGCCGGTGAGCGGATCCACGATCGAAAGTGTAGACGCTCAATGATGCAGTTGAGCGCTTGAGCTATTCCACGTCTTCATGTTCAGTGTTTCGATGTGGTCATGTCAACAACAACGATTCCTGATCACGACGCCCTTCATCGCCCCGATGCAGACGCGGTGATCGGCGCCATTGCCAAACGGTCGTACGCCACGCTGGCGACGACATCGGACGCCGGTCGCCCGCACGTTGCTGGCGTGCTGTACGAGTACGTCGACGACGCGCTCTATGTCAGCACGCTGCGCAACAGCCGCAAAGCGCGCAACATTGCGACTACGCCACATGCAGCGGTGGTCGTGCCCATTCGCCGCGTGCCAGTCGGTGGCCCGCCATCGGCGGTTCAGTTCCAAGGTCGCGCCGAGTTACTCGATGGCGACAGCCCCGAAATCGCCGCGCTCGTTGCCGCCGGCAAGCTCGGCTCGATTACCGGACACGGCGAACTCGACCTTCCAGATGGCTGCTTCATCCGTGTCGAGATGCCCGCTCGGTTGCACACCTATGGACTGGGCATGTCGCTGATGACGCTGGTGCGCGACCCGCTTGGGGCGGCTGGTCTCGTCGAGCGGAACTGACGCCGGCTACACACCGAACCACCCATCGAACGAATTCGAGCTCGGCGATGGGTTGGGGTCCCAGTCGCCATCGTGATCGAACTCGCTCGTCCAGTCGTCGGCTGGCGGAGATGGCGGGTCTGGCCGTGACGGCGGCGATGGTGGGTCCGGCCGTGACGGCGGCGACGGGGGGTCGGGTCGTGACGGCGGAGACGATGGCTCAGGTCGCGACGGCGGCTCGGGAGTCGATGGGGGTTCCGGTTGCGACGGCGGCTCGGGAGTCGATGGTGGCTCGGGTTGCGACGGCGGCTCGGGAGTCGATGGCGGCTCGGGCCGTGACGGCGGTTCTGGTCGTGACGGCGGGTCTGGCCGTGACGGTGGCTCGGATCCGCCATCGTCGTCGGGCGTTGACCATCCGCTCGGTGACTCGCCGATGCTCGGGGGTGATGGGGCCTGCGGCGGTTCGCCGCCCGCCGGTCGGTTCGGCGACGGCGCATCGCTCGGTCGGTCGCCGCCGTCGTCATCGTCGTCGCTCTCATCGCGGTCGTCGTCATCGCGATCGTCGTCGGGTTTGACCACGTCGGGCACGTTGTTCGCCACCGATGGTGGCGGCGAGGGCGCCTCAGCCGGCGACTCGGAACCACCTGGCGGCTCCGGGCCGTCCCAGTCGTCGTTCGATGGTTCGTCGCTCGGTGGTTCTGGGATGTCGTCATCCTCATCGGTGGCCGCAGACGCTGGTCCGGCGGGACCACCCGTCGCAGGCGAGGCTGTTGCTGTTGCACCCGGTTCGTCGCTCGCCGGTTCGTAGCCGATCGGTGTGGGCGCAGGAGCGTCACTCGGGGGCGTATCAGGCGCGTGTTGCTCCGGCGCGGCGGCGGGTGGATCGGGCTGGCCGGTCTCCGGCGGCGGATCAGTCGGCGGGCGCTCGCTCGGTGGAACATCGGTTGGAGGCGCATCGGCAGGCGCAACTGGAGACGCATCGAGTGCTGGTGGGTCGGGCGGCACTGGCTCGGCCGGCGCAGGATCAGCTGGCGGCGCGGCGGGTGATGGCGTGTCGGGCGCCGTCGGCGAACCCGACGGTTCGGTGGCCGGTTCGGGCGAGGGTGATGTCGGCGGTTCCTCGGGGGCGGGCGGCGCGGGAGCCGATGGCGCCGCCGGCCGGTTCGGTGGATCGTCGGTGGGCGTATCGATCGTTGGTGCTGCTGGCGCGGGTGCCGGCGTGGCCGGTGCCGGTGGCGCCGCGGTCGGCACGGCGGGAGCCGGCGGCGCGTCGAAGCGCGGCGGCAGTTCGATCCGCTCGGGCGGCACCATCTCGCGGTTCCATGGCCACCCCTCATAGGTCGGCGCAGGCGGCACGATCGGCTCGACGGGGTGGGCGTCGAGGTCGTACGGACCGTCGCCCGGAGGTTCGAGGCCGAGGCGCTCCGCAAGTACCGGCGCAAGGCGGCCGGCCTGGGCCATCGCCCCGTCGGCATTGGGGTGCGCGGCTTCTTGGCGGTCGAGTTCTCGGTCGGCCGGAAACAACAGATCGCGAACGTACGGATCGTCGGAGTACAGCTCGTGGCCCTCGAGCACCGTCGATTGATCGACCCATGTCGCTCCGGCGCGCAGTGCGCCAACACGTTGTTGTTCGTTGACCCGTGTGCCGAGCACTTCCATCTGACGCAGCTCGGGCGGATCCATCATCGCTCCGTCGTCGAATGGTTCGTCGTCGCCGACGAGTTGGTCGTCGACGGCCAATGGGTACGAGTTGACCACGACGGGAACGTCGCCGACCACCTCGCGTAGGTCACCGATCACCATCTCGACGCGCGCAGCAAGCGAAGCAGGCGGTGTCGGAGGGTCGCCGCTCGCGTCGGCATCGCGGATCTGTTGGGCGGCATCGTCGGCGCCGATCGGCTCGGTCACACGGAGAGCACCGTGATCGCGCAGCACGCCTTCGGCCGCGTCGTCGTCGGGGTGATCGCCGAACGCGAAGTCGCCGACCACGGGCCCGAACTGGGCGTCGTTGCCGCCGAGCTGCATCACGACCATGTCGACGTCGGTGGGTAGCGTCGAGAGCTGAGCGTGATTGCGCGCCCGGCCTCCGTCCATTTGCGGCGCGTAGACGTCCAGTGTGGTGGCGCCCGACGATCCGACCACGACCACCTCGAACACCACGTCGGGATTGGCGGCCATCAACCCGGCGACCGCTGCTGGCACTGGTCCAACCTCCGAGACGTGGCGGGCATCATCGTCGCCGACGTAACGCTCGGCTCCTTCGCCAACACCGAACGAGTCGGCGACCACGGCGATCCTGACGACCTGACGCCCCGCGCCGTCGTACTGCGGTGCCGGAATGGGTGCCGTGTCGGTGGTCTCGGCGTGCAACCCGAGCGGTGTGCCGGTGATACCCGTGGGCCCCGCGTCATCACCGAACACCACCGACGATGGGGCGATGGCGATCACGAGCGCGGCGGCGAGCGACGACGCCCACCGGCCCACCGACAGACGGCGACGGGCGAGCCGGCGCCGTGCCATCAGCGACGGCTCGCGCTTGGTCCCGTGCTCGAACGGGATCGCCCACCCCTCATCGTCGATGAGAAAGTACGTCTCGTCGGGGTGGTCCCAGCGATCGGGGTTCCACGGCGCCGTGGCGCGCGATGCACCGTCACGACCCGTTGGATTCTGGCGCTCGGTCATCGCTGTAGCTCGTCTCGATCAGCGCCCGCTGCGCCGACAGTAGCGAGCACGGCGACGCCGTGCATCGTGCGCCGTCTACAGGTCCCCGGGGGTGGTGGAGATCCACCCGGCGAGCAAGGCCTCGATCGCTCGTTGCGATATGCGGTCGGTCTCCGCCTCGGTGGCAAATCCGACCCGCTCGAGCACGATGAAGCCATGGAGCGACGACCACATCGAGCGCGCCAGGTCGATGGCCTCGGCGCGGCGTGCGCGCGTTCGGCCGTTGGCCTGGAGCCACTCGCTGGCCATGGTGACGATCGGCTCGAATGAGCGCAGGCCGGCAGCGGCGGCGTCGGCCCCGATCGTGTACTCCGGTACCGGACGTTCGAACACGAGTTGGTACAGCTCGGGCCATCGCCGCGCCGCATGGCGATACGCCGCGGCGCCGGCGAGGAGGTAGTCGCTCGTGCCAGGCGTGGCGTCGATCGCCCCGACGGCCGCGGTGAGTCGGGCCGAGAGGCGCTCGTGGAGCGCATCGAGCAGACCGTTCATCCCGCCAAAGTGGGTGTAGACCACCTGACGAGACACACCGACGGCGTCGGCGAGGCGGCGCACCGAGATACCGTCGAATCCGTCGTGGTCGAGCAGTGTTTCGGCCGTATCGAGCACGGTTGCCGCGGCCACCGCCGGGCGGCGTCCTCCGCTGTGCGTTGTGGAAGTCATGTTCGTTGTGGCCCGTTCACGTTGCAAGTATGACACTGTCATGGTTCAATGACACCTATGCATGACAGCGTCATGGAAGTCGCCGCCGCAACCCCCCCGACCCTCCCGACCACCGAAGCGCCAACCGGTCCGCCCGCCCGCAATCGCCTCGCGGCGGAGTGGACGGCGGCGTTGCAGCCGCTCCGTTTGCTGCGCCAGAGCGGCGACTTACGCCGCGCGCCGCGCGGCGATGGACGTCTCGTGGTCGACATCCCCGGGTGGTTGACCGGATCGGAGAGTCTGGCGCCGTTGCGCTGGTATCTGAACTCGCTCGGTCACCGCGCTACGCCGTGGCAGCTCGGACGCAACGGCAGTGACGTCGAGACCACTGTGGAGCGCTTCGAACCGGTGCTCGAA
>JBCBSO010000222.1:0-6829 GCA_039819205.1 Actinomycetota bacterium | reverse complement strand
TTGCCAATCAGGTTGACCACGTCGGAGCGAAACCCGTCGACGCCGCGATCCAACCAGATTGGCAAAGGCACGCAGGTCGACGACCTTCCAGAGCCGCTGGCGGCGCTGCCGTTGCTGGCGACCGACCGGCCGCTCGGCCACGAGTTGCTCCGTCGCATCCGAGCGCTTCTCGACGACTACCCGCAGCAGCCGATGATGGTCGGCGAGGTGTATCTGCTGCGCGACGGTGAGTCGGCGTCGTATCTCGGGACGGCCGAGGCGCCCGAGCTGCACCTCTCGTTCGACTTCCGGTCGGTGCATGTGCCGTGGGATGCGGCCCAGTTGCACAGCACGATCGACGCCATGCAAACCGACTTCGCCGAGCCGCGGTGGCCCACCTGGGTGCTCTCGAATCACGATCAGCCACGACATCGCACGCGCTTCGGCAGCGATGCCCATGCTCGGGCGGCCGCGGTGATGTCGCTGACGATGCGCGGCACCCCGTTCCTCTACGCGGGCGAGGAGCTCGGATTGACCGATGGTGAGGTCCTGGCCGGGCGAGTGGTCGACCCAGATGGGCGTGACGGTTGCCGTGCGCCGATCCCCTGGACAGCAGATGGCGACGACGAGGTTGGCCACGGTTGGCCGAGCCGGCCCTGGCTGCCGTTCCCGACCAATGCGTCGAGTCATGCGTATGAGCATCAGGTGGACGATCCATCGTCGACGCTGGCGCTGTATCGCCGGCTGCTGGCGCTGCGCGCAACGACGGCGGCGCTGCGCTCGGGTTCGCTCGAACTCGCGCCGCGTGACGGCGAGCTGCTTCGCTATGACCGCATCGCGGGCGACCACCGGGTGACGGTGCTGATCAACTGCGGCGATCAGCCTGCAGCGTGGCCGGTCGACCTCGACTTGGGCGAGGTGCTCGTCTCATCGGTTGACGACGACCGCGTCGTGGGCCAGCACCTCGACCCGCTCGAGGCCGTGGTGCTCGGCTACGAATAGCGGCATGGCCGTTCCCTTCGTTCGCACGCCCGACGACCGCTTCGGCGACCTCCCAGACTTTCCGTACGAGCCTCGGTATCGGGACATCGACGGTCTGCGCATGGCGTACATCGAGGAGGGCAGCGGCGAGGCCGGCACGTTCCTCCTGCTGCATGGTGAACCCACGTGGAGTTTCCTCTACCGGAGGATGATCCCCCCGCTGGTCGAGGCCGGGTGGCGTATCGTGGCGCCCGACTTGATCGGATTCGGTCGCTCCGACAAGCCGACCGAGCGCGACGCCTACACCTATGCCGGACACGTGTCGTGGCTGACCGAGTTCGTCGGTGGCATCGATCGGCCCGCCGACGGTCTCTGTGTATTCGTGCAGGACTGGGGAGGGCTGCTCGGGCTCCGTGTGGTGGCCGAGAACCCGACATGGTTCGACCGGATCGTGATCGGCAACACAGCGCTTCCCGAGGGCCAGCCGATGGGCGACGGATTCATGAACTGGCAGCAGTTCTCCCAGGACGTCGATCCGTTCGACTCGGGCCAGCTCGTGTCGTTCACCACGCACGCTCGTGAGCTGACCGAAGCCGAACTCGACGGGTATCGAGCACCGTTCCCCGACGAGTCGCACCTCGCCGGTGCGCGCCAGTTCCCGCTGCTCGTGCCGACAGCGCCCGACGATCCTGCAGTGCCGGCCAATCAGGCAGCGTGGAAGGTGCTGGAGCAGTGGTCGAAGCCGGTACTGACGTTGTGGACGCCCGGCGACATCGTGCTCGGTGACCTCCAGCCCGCATTCGCCGAACGGATCCCCGGCGCTGCCGGTCAGCCGCACCAGGCATTCGAACCCGGCGGCCACTTCCTGCAGGACGACCGCGGCGAGGACGTCGTCGCCGCGATGCTCGCCTGGTTGTAGACCGGATTCCAGGAGTTCTCCAACCGGCGTCCAGGACTCCGCGGACCATCTGGTTCACGGTGGAGTCCATGAGCAACCCGACTGCCCCGTCCACCGCCGAACACGCCCGTGACAGCCGCTGGTGTGGGCTGTTCCGGATGGTCGTCGCCGGCGCACTCGGCGTCGCCGGAACGCTGGTCGTCGTCAGCGCGTGGAGCGCGAGCGCCGCGCCCGGCGATGTCGACACCACCTTCGTCCCGACCGCTGGCTGCCGACTCGTCGATACCCGGCCCGGACCGAACAACATCGGTGACCGGACGACCCCGCTCGGCGCGGAAGAGACGCACACCATCGCGGTGCACGGGAGCAACGGTGAGTGCACGGGATCGCTGGCCATCCCCGCCGACGCAACCGGCGTGGCGCTCAATGCGACAGCCGTAGGTGCGACAACCGCGTCGAACATTCGGATCTACCCGGCGAACTTGACCGACCCGCCGCTGCTGTCGAACCTGAACGTCGCCGCGGGAGCGCCACCAACGCCGAACAAGGTCGACGTTCAACTGTCGCCGGACGGCGCGCTCACCGCGTACAACTTCAGGGGCAAGGTCCACCTCGTTCTCGACGTCGTCGGCTACTACACGAATTCGAGCCTGGTCGCGTTGAGCGCGGCAGCCGGTTCGCCCGGGCCTGCGGGTCCAGCTGGCCCGGCTGGTCCAGCGGGACCTGCCGGCGTGGTCGAACTGAGCCACGGGTTCGGACCGATGTTCGCCAACAACCCGCTCGCCACGATCATCGAACGCCTCGGCGATCGCGTGAACGTGATCACCATCAGCGGTTTCTCCGTGCTCGCCCATTCGCCGCTCGTCGGGCCGATGTCGATGGCGGGCACGGACTACGCGTTGTCGACGGTGACCTACTGCATGGACCCGGAGCCGTCGGAGGGGTTCGTCGCCGGCGTCACCGTGCGGGCAGGCGCAGGCACCACGTCGGAGCTGCTGGTGAGCGACACCGCGGTACGCACCGCAGCTGGCTGCTACGAGCTGATCGTCGATGACGACGCTCCCCGTCGCGGGGTCATCGTGGAGTTCGTGATCGACGGCTCCGAGTCGGGCGACAGCGTGTCGTTCTTCGGCCTGTCGAGCACCTGGACGCCGATCGACTGACCGGCGCTCACGGTTCTCGCCGCGACGCCGCCACCTGCCATCGTTGCGGTATGGCCATCGACTTCTCGTTGTCTCCCGAACTCGAGGACATCCGGGTGCGCGTGCGCGCCTTCGTCGAAGACGTAATCAAGCCGGAAGAGGCACGGATCGAGGGCGAAGACGGCGGCGAGGGTCTCGAGGGCGACGAACGCATCCAGGTGTTGATCGGCCTGCGCAAACGAGCCCACGACGAAGGAATCTGGCTGCCGCACATGCCCAAGGAGTGGGGCGGCATGGGTCTCGGCCACGTCGAGTTGGCGATGGTCCAGGCCGAGGCGGCGAAGTCGTACTACGGCCCCTGGGTGTTCAACTGCCAGGCTCCCGACGAGGGCAACATGCACACGTTGCTGCACTGGGGCACCGACGAGCAGAAGGAGAAGTACCTCAAGCCGCTCTGTCAGGGTCGCTCATCGTCGTGTTTCGCGATGACCGAGCCCGAGGTGGCCGGCTCCGATCCGACCCTCATTCAGACACGTGCGTACGAAGACGGCGACGAGTGGGTGATCAACGGACACAAGTGGTTCATCTCCGGCGCCCGTCGAGCCAAGTTCGCCATCCTCGTGTGCCGCACCGAAGACGACCCCGATCTGCCGCAGGCCGCCAATTCGGCGTTCCTCATCGATCTGCCCACCGAGGGGTGGAACGACGTGCGCGAGGTCGAGACCATGCACGGCTCGACCGGGCACTCCGAGATCGTCATCGAAGACCTGCGCGTGCACAAGGATCAGATGCTCGGCGGCCGCGGGCAAGGTCACCTGCTCGGCCAGTACCGGCTCGGTCCGGCCCGGCTGGCGCACTGCATGCGCTGGATCGCCCAGGCCGAGATGGCGCTCGACATGATGGTCGACCGGTCACTGCACCGCTACGCCCACGGATCGCTGCTCGCCGAGAAGCAAGGCATCCAGTGGATGATCGCCGACTCGACGATGGAGCTGTACCAAGCCAAGCTGATGGTGCTCCACGCGGCCTACAAGATCGACCGCCAAGAAGACTTCAAGGCCGAAGTGTCGATGGCCAAGCATTTCGTGGCCAACATGCTTGGACGGGTGATCGACCGCTCGATCCAGGTGCACGGTGCGCTCGGCTACTCCACCGACACCCCGCTGGCGCACATGTATCAGCACGCCCGCTGGGCGCGCTTCGCCGACGGCGCCGACGAGGTGCACCAGATGCGCATCGCCCAACGGACGATTGCCGCCTACACCGACGAGCACTCCACCCGACGGGCCACCGGCAACCTGCCCATCTGATCGGGCTCGGTCGGCCTGGCGGCCTTGCCCTCGCCTTCCGTGCTCGCGCCCGTGGCGCTCGCCCGCCTGGCTCTCAGCACGCGATCTGATTCGTTAGCTCACTTCGCGGGCTCTTCTTGCAGCTCTGAAGGACTGGACGGCGAGGAACACGTAGCCACCGCACAGGACGATGGTGGCCAGCTGGGCGACAAGCGCCCACCCGGTCGAGCCGCGGCCGATCGCCGAGCCCACGCTGCCGAGCGCAGCGAGCAGCGCGAGGGCGGCCGATGCGTGCATCAGATGATGGTTGAGGCTGGGCTTGGCGCGAGCGGCGACGCCGAGGGCAACGAACACCACTCCGACGAACGCAGGTATCAACGACGTTGCACTTCCGGAACTGGACGCAACCGTGATTCCGACACCGACCACGATCAGCGCGCCACCGAGGCCAATGGTGGTGTCGGCCATCGAACGACCGCCGATACCAGCGGGCTGTGACTCGGGTGGCGTGTCGGCGAGGGGGGATTGCGTCATGGCCCCATTGTGGTCGGCGCGCCGGCCGATCGTTCATGGCAGCCCGGGATCGTCAAGATCGGGGCAATCCCCGCCACACCCACTCAAGGACGGGACTCCGATGCCGATGACTGTTGCGAAGTCCGGACCGCCCCGCGAGCCGGACCCTGGCGACGATGAGGGCCCACAGCCGGCGATGGGTCGCAGCGACCGGTGTCGCCGCGACGGTAGCGATCGGCTGCACCGCGCTTGCCCTTGTCTCCCCTGAGCCCGACGGCCCGTCGGACGCTCGGCCATCGGCGGAGGCCACCGAGCGGTTGACCGCGCCGGCGACCGCGACGGCACCAACGTCGGCAACGACGGTGAACGACATCGCGGCGGCCGCTGTTGATGCCACCGATCTGAGGGCGTCGCCCGTTGGTGCGGCTGCCGGCGACCTGAACGCACCGACAACGACTGGGTCCGTTGCGGGGTCCGACGACGGTGCTGGCCAGCCGGCGCCGGTTCCATTCGTGCCGGCGCTCCCCCCTGCCGAGCCGCTCGCCGATCCGACGATCGATGTCCCTGCCGACGAACCGGTGGCGAATGGCCCGACTGCAGCCGAGGCGCTGGCAACCTCATCAGCGTCGGCGGTCGAACAGGTCGCAAGCAATGCGGCGTTGCCGAGCGAGGCGATCATCGATGAACTCCAACGCGACCCGCTGCTGTTTGTGGGCCGTGACGGCATGCTGGGCTCGATCGAGCCGATCGTGGGCGACGATCACGGCCACCATCATGATCATCACCACGATCACGGCGACCACGATCACCATCACGAAGATGAGGCAGCAGCCGCCCCGGCCGATGACGCCGTCGAGGCAGCAGCCGCGCCATCTCCGGCTGATGCACTTGCGCTGCACTCGCGACCCTCGGCGCGTCGCTCGATCTATCTCGACCTCGACGGCCACCGCGTCGAGAACGAGTGGTGGAATCGGACCTACGAACTTCCCGGATTCGACGCCGGCCCCTACGACATCGACGGCGATCCGAGCACGTTCTCCACGACGGAGCGCAATCGAATCATCGAGATTTGGGAGCGCGTTGCAGACGACTACGCACCGTTCGACGTCAACGTGACTACTGAGGACCCGGGCGTCGAGGCGCTGCGGCGAACCTCATCCAACGACGACCAGTACGGCACACGCGTGGTGATCACGTCGACCGACTGGTACGTAGATGCGCGGGGCAAGCTCATCGGCGGCATCGCTCTGGTCAACGTGTTCTCGTCGAGCAGCGACCACTCCACGTTCGTGTTCGCCGGCAACCTGTCGCGCGGGGCGGCGAAGCCGATCTCCGATGCCGTGTCGCACGAGTCGGGTCACAACTTCGGGTTGCTGCACGACGGCTCTCCTGCGGGCGGTTATTACCGGGGTCACGGGCAGTGGGGTCCAATCATGGGCGCGCCGTACTCGCGGGCGATCACCCACTGGTCGGCGGGGGCCTACCCAGATGCCGACAACGATGAGAACGATCTGGCGATGATCGCCGCACACACCGGCTACATCCCCGACGACCACGATGCTGGCAGTCCCACGCCGCTGACGTCCGGTACGTGGTCGGGGTTGCTCAATCACCCCGACGACGTCGACGCGTTCGAGCTGCAACTCAGTGGTGCGGCGGCATCGATCTCGGTCCAGCCAGAGCGCTGGTGGTCGAACGTCCACGCCGGCGTGGTGGTCCGCGACGACACCGGTGCGGTCGTCGCCGAGACCGTGCCATCCGCGGCCGTCGACTGGCGAATCGACATCGACGTGCCAGCTGGCCGCAACTCCGTGACGATCGAGATCACCACCGCCGACTGGCTCACCCCCGCCGACGGGTTCGTGCGCTACGGCGCCGTTGGTCCCTACGACGTGGTCGTCGAGGTCGGCGACCCGGTCGACCCGCCGGACACCACCACATCGACGACATCGACCACATCGACGACATCGACAACATCGACGACATCGACAACATCGACATCGACCACCAGCACGACGACGACCGAG
>JBCBSO010000221.1:0-6831 GCA_039819205.1 Actinomycetota bacterium | reverse complement strand
GGCGGCGATGCCGATGGTGGTCGGGTCGAAACCGCGGACTGCACCGCCACGATCGCGGATCTCGTCGATGATCGCCGTGTTCACCGAGTGGCCCGAGTTCGCCAAGCTCGACCTGGCGCGTCTCGCCGCTGTTGCCGGCGCGACCACCACCATCGTCGACACGCGCAACCTGCTCGACCCCGACGAGGTGCGCGCCGCCGGACTCGACTACGACGGCGTCGGCCGCCGCTGATCGACGCTCGGCTCGGCACGCGCGAGCAGCGCGCGGAAGTAGTCGGCGGTTTCGACCAGGCCCGCGCGCAGGTCGATCGTCGGTTCCCAGCCGAGCAACGTGCGGGCGCGAGTGAGGTCGGGGCGCCGTTGTGCAGGGTCGTCTTGGGGGAGCGGCAGGTGCATGAGCTCCGATGACGATCCGGTCACCTCGAGTACCAGGTGCGCCAACTCGGCGATCGTGAACTCGCGGTCGTTGCCGATGTTCACCGGGGCGGTCTCGTCGGAGTCGAGGAGGGCGAGAAACCCGCGGATCTCGTCGTCGACGTAGGTGAACGAGCGGGTCTGGCCTCCGTCGCCGAAGATGGTGATCGGTTCGCCACGCAGCGCCTGCACGAGGAAGTTCGACACCGCTCGACCATCGTCGGGACGCATCCGCGGCCCGTACGTATTGAAGATGCGCACGATGCGCACGTCGAGGCCATGATGCCGGTGGTACGCCATCGTCATCGCCTCGGCGTACCGCTTGGCCTCGTCGTACACGCCACGCGGGCCGATCGGGTTGACATTGCCCCAATAGTCCTCGGGTTGGGGGTGCACCAGCGGGTCGCCGTACACCTCCGATGTCGACGCCAGGAAGAACTTGGCGCCCTTGGCTAACGCCAGCCCCAGGGTGTTGTGCGTGCCCAACCCGCCGACCTTGAGGATCTGAATCGGAATCCGTTCGAAGTCGGCGGGACTCGCCGGGCTGGCGAGGTGCATCACCACTTCGACGTCGCCCGGGACCCACACATAGTTGCTCACGTCGTGCTCGACGAACGTGAAACCGGGCCGTCCGAACAGCTCCTCGATGTTGGCCACCGACCCGGTAACCAGATTGTCGATCGCCACCACATCGTCGCCGCGATCGAGCAGTGCCCGACAGAGATGAGAGCCGAGAAATCCCGCCCCGCCGGTGACCACCACACGTGCCATGACCGCCGAGCGTAGGCCAGCCGGAGACCAACCCGGGTGGTGACCTACACTCCGAGCAGTGTGGCGCAGGAAGGTGATGGACGGCATCCGGCCGGTCACCTTCGATCTTCGCTCGACCGAACTGGGTGATCTCGTTCGCCGCTCACGCGAGGTGGTGTTGCTCGCAGCGATCACCGGCGCGCTCACCGGCGTGCTCGTGCGGTTCTTCGAGTACTTCACCGCCGAGGTACTGCTGCACTGGGTGCTCGACGGGCCGTTGTGGCTCGGGGCGATCGCGCCGGGCATCGGACTGGTGATCTCCGCGATCCTCCTGCACACGCTGGGCAACGGCGCGTCGTCGGCAACCTCCGACGAGTATCTGCGCGCCTTCCACGACCCGGAGTACCCACTGCGCTGGCGGGCGTACATCGGCCGCATGTCGGCCGCGGTGGCCACGCTCGGCTCTGGCGGGGCGATGGGCCTGGAGGGTCCCTCGATCTATGCCGGCTCGGCCCTCGGCGCAATGATCCAGCGGCGCTTGCCGGCCTCGTTCCGCAACTTCGATCACCGCACGCTGCTCGTCGCTGGCGCCGCTGCCGGTGTTGCCGCCATCTTCAAGGCGCCAGCGACCGGCGCGATCTTCGCCCTCGAGGTGCCGTTCCGCGATCAGCTCGCACGCCGCATGCTGCTGCCGGCCTTGGTAGCCAGCGCGTTCGGGTACCTCACCTTCGTGGCGATGACCAACACCGACCCGATCTTCAGCTTCGACTCGGACAGAAGCGTCGTGTTCCAGTTTCGCGACCTCGCTGGCGCAGTGCTGATCGGGATCTTCTGCGCCATTGGCGCTCGGCTGTTCTCACGATTGATCGTGTACGCCAAGGGGTTCACGCTGCGGCCCGTCGTGTGGCGGGTGACCATTGCCGGCGGTGTGCTGACCGTGTTGTTCATCATCACCCGCGGGCTCACTGGTGAGAGCCTCAGTCTGGGCTCCGGCTACGAGGTGATCGCCTGGCTCGGCGAAGAACACGCGTTGTGGCTACTCGCCGCCATCTTCGTCATGCGGTTCATTGCGACCGCCACGACCCTGGCAGGGGGAGGAGTGGGTGGAATCTTCATCCCGCTCGTGGTCGCCGGCGCCATCGTCGGACGATTCATCGGCGATCTGGTAAATCCGCTCGACCCGACGCTGTACGTGTTGCTCGGCATCGCCGCGTTCCTCGGAGCTGGCTATCGCGTGCCGCTGGCCGCCGTGATGTTCGTCGCCGAAACGACCGGGCAGCCCGGATTCATCGTGCCCGCCCTGTTTGCCGCCGTGTCGGCGGAGCTGGTGATGGGGCAAGCATCGGTCACCACCTTCCAACGCGACCCGGAGCGCATCTGACATGCATATTCCATCACCACTCCAGGGCACCGTCGTGGCGTTGCTCGTCGACGACGGTGACCGGGTGGCGGCCGGGGCGACGATCGCCCTTGTCGAGTCGATGAAGATGCACCACGACGTACTGGCACCCGTGAGCGGGGCCGTCCGCTGGTCGGTCGCCGTCGGCGTCACGGTCGGCGTCGACGATGCGCTCGGCGAGATCGAGCCAAGCCTGGCGACGACGGAGCAATCCGCCGAGCGTGACGCTCCCGCGGGCCACAGCAGCGACGACCGTCCCGATCTCGACGAGGTGCGCGAGCGTCATCGGCTCGGCCTCGACGAGGCCCGTCCCGAGGCCGTCGCCAAGCGGCGCGCTCGGGGTCGCCGCACCACGCGTGAGAACCTCGCCGCGCTGGTCGACGACGGCACGTTCGCCGAGTACGGGCCGCTGGTCATCGCCGCGCAACGACGCCGCCGCGAGCTCGACGACCTCATCGCGTCCACGCCCGCCGATGGGTTGGTCGGTGGGATCGGCGACGTCAACGGCGACCTCGTTGGTTCCCAGCGCGCCAAGTGTGTGGTGCTGAGCTACGACTACACCGTGCTCGCGGGCACCCAGGGGGCGCAGAACCATCGCAAGAAGGACCGTCTGTTCGAGCTCGCCGACCGTTTGCGTACCCCGGTCGTGATCTTCACCGAGGGCGGCGGCGGCCGCCCCGGCGATACCGACGGGCTCGGCGCGAGCGGCCTCGACTGCCTTGCGTTCCTCTGGTTCGCCGAGTTGTCCGGCACGGTGCCGCTGGTCGGTATCGCCTCGGGGTACAACTTCGCCGGCAATGCCGCACTCCTGGGTTGTTGCGATGTCGTCATCGCCACGGAGGACGCCAACATCGGCATGGGCGGCCCGGCGATGATCGAGGGCGGTGGGCTCGGCGAGTACGCGCCGACCGAGGTCGGGCCGATCGGCGTCCAGCGATCGAATGGTGTGGTCGACCTTGTCGCCGCCGACGACGTCGAGGCGGTGTCGCTGGCCAAGCGCTACCTGTCGTACTTCCAGGGGCCCATCGACGAGTGGGAGGCGCCCGACCCGGACGATGCTCGACGGGTGGTGCCGGTCGATCGGCTGCGGGCATACGACATCCGCGGCGCACTCGATGCGGTGTTCGATGTCGGCTCGGTGCTGGAACTGCGCAGCGAGTTCGGCGTCGGCATGGTCACCGCGCTCGCCCGCCTTGAGGGACGGCCGGTTGGAGTGATCGCCAACGACCCGCGGCATCTGGGTGGCGCGATCGACGCCGACGGGTCCGACAAGGTGGCGCGGTTTCTCCAAGCGTGCGACGCGCACGGCCTGCCGGTGGTGTCGTTGGTCGATACCCCAGGGATGATGGTCGGCCCGGAGGTGGAGGCAACCGCGTTGGTCCGCCACTGCAGCCGGTTGTTCGTCACCGGCGCCAACCTCTCGGTGCCGCTCGTGGCGATCGTGACGCGCAAGGCGTACGGGCTCGGCGCACAGGCGATGATGGGCGGCTCGACGCGGGCACCGCTGGCCTGTCTGGCGTGGCCGACCGGCGAGTTCGGTGGGATGGGACTGGAGGGCGCCGTACGGCTCGGGTATCGGCGCGAGCTCGATGCGATCGACGATCCCGAGGAGCGCGAGGCGCTGTTCCAGGAGATGGTCGACCGGTTGTATGCCCACGGCAAGGCGGTATCGGCCGCATCGCACTTCGATATCGATGATGTGATCGACCCGGCCGACACCCGACGGTGGCTCGTCACGCTGTTTGACGCCGCGCCCGAGCCAGACGCTGGCCACGCGGCCTTCGTCGACACGTGGTAGCGCACGCCGCGCTTGTGCTCAGCGGTCGAGGTGTGCGGCCATTGCGTGGAAGCCGCCGTCCACGTGCAAGATCTCGCCGCTGATCATCCGCGCCAGATCGGAGAACAGGAAGACTGCGGCGTCGCCCACCGGTCGGGCGTCGGCCGCGTCCCACGGCAGTGGCGATTGATGGTCCCACGCGTTCGTGAGGTGTTCGAATCCGGCGATTCCGCTCGCGGCGCGGGTGTGCAGCGGCCCGGCGGCGATCAGGTTGGCGCGGATCCGTCGGGGGCCGAGGTCGCGGGCGACGTAGCGGTTGGCCGACTCGAGCGCGGACTTGGCAACGCCCATCCAGTTGTACACCGGCCACGCTTTAGCGGAGTCGAAGTCGAGGCCGACGAGCGAGCCGCCCTCGGGAGGCGCCAGATCGCGCAGCATCCGGCCGGTTACCGCATAGGAGTGCACGCTGGTGTTCATCGCCCGGCTCACCGACTCGCTGCCCGCCTCGAGAAAGTCGCCCGATAGCGCCTCGCGGGGAGCGAAGGCCACGGCGTGGAGGAGGCCGTCGAGCTCCCCCCACCGGCCGCGAATGTTGTCGGCCAGTCGGTGTATGTGGTCGGGCTCGGTGAGGTCGGCTTCGAGCACGTCGATGTGGTCGCCGAGCTCGTTGGCCGCCTCGTGTGTCCGCTCGAGGTCGCGGCCGAGCGCTGACAGGACAATCCGAGCGCCGGCTTCGACGGCCGCTGCAGCCGTGGCGTAGGCGATCGAGTCGGTGGTGACCACACCGGTGATCAGGAGTCGCTTTCCGTCGAGCAGCACCACTGGAGACTAGGGAGCGTGGGCCCGTCGATGAACCGACGAGATATGTATCGAACTGTGACGACGGGTGCTCGACTCGAGCGATTGGGTGGCCAATCGGGCCTAGTCGTGCGGCTTGAGCTTGTCGAACGCCTTGTCGACCTGCTTCGGCTCGCCCACCACGACCAGGCCCGCGATGTTCATCTCGGTCGTGTCGGCACTGCCGAACGCGGCGCGGTTGTCGGCGTCGTTCATCGTGGCGAACATCTCATCGACGTACACGCTGACGAGGAGTCCTCGGTCCTGCGCCCGGTGAGCGCCGCGACGAAGTGCAGCGATCTCGCCGGCGAACACGCGAACCGGTGAGGCCAACATCGGTGGGTATTCCCGGCCGTCACTGTCTACGTACGGCGCGCCAACCAGCTCCGACCGTACGGTGCTGAGTCCGCTTGCCAGAAACGCAGTGACGTTGAGCCGCTGCCAGACCGCAAGGTCGTTGCGGACAGCGACGGCGATCTTGACATCGCTCACAACCGATGACCCGTGGTGGAGTCGACGTGCTCGGGAATGGCGTCGGCCTTGGCGTCGCCGGTGGTCGAGGTGCCGGACGGCTCGAACATCAAGATCGCACCGCCGGGTGACGAGGGTCGGTGCTCGGTGCCCCTCGGCACGACGAACGTGTCGCCTCGGTGCAGCTCGACGACCGACTCGGTCCCGTCGGCGTGGCGGATCGCAACGTCGAAGCGTCCGTCGAGGACGAGGAAGAATTCGTCGGTGTCGTGGTGGGTGTGCCACACGTGGTCGCCTTCGGTCTTGGCGATGCGCACGTCGTAGTCGTTCATGGTTGCGACGATGCGCGGGCTGTACACATCGTCGAACGACTCGAGCGCCTCGGTGAGATTCACGGGATCACTGATGGACATGGCCTCCATCTTCGCCGGGACGCACGGGGCGGCGCTTGTACGATCTTGCGGTGGATCAACCGCCGAGGGGTCGATGTTCGGTCAGAGCCTGGAGGCCCTCGACCGCCGGGATCGCTGAGGTGTTCCACGCTCACATCACCGACTGGGGCTACCCCGCTCACAGCCACGACACGTGGACCGTCCTGATCGTCGACGAGGGAGCGATCGATTACGCGCTGGACAGGCGGCGGTGTGCTGCGGCTGAATCGACCGTTGCGCTGCTCCCTCCCGGAGTGGTTCACGATGGCCGACCGGCGTCGCGGGCTGTCGATGGGTTTCGCAAACGCAACCTCTACCTCGACGCTGACCAATTGCCTGAGCGTCTCATTGGCGCAGCAGTCGACAAGACCGTCGTCGCTGATCCCGCGCTCTGGCGATCGATCTCTCGGCTTCACGATGTCCTCGAGCTCGACGACGAACCGATCCACGGCGAGAGCCAACTGGCCCTCGTCACCGAACGCATCATCCAACACCTCGATGTCGCCACGACCGTCGAGCCGGGCGACGACACCCTCGCCGGTCGTCTACGAGAGCTGATCGACGCACACGTGACCGAGCCGTTCACGCTCGCCCGCGCCGGACAGCTCCTCGACCGCAGCGTTGCGCACATGGTTCGGAGCTTCACCACCGCCTTCGGAACCAGCCCGACTGCCTACCTCCTCGCGCGACGCTGCGGTCGAGGAGCTGTCCGGCGCGGGCGAGCGTGAACGGCTCGGTCACGTGTGCGTCGA
>JBCBSO010000220.1:0-6839 GCA_039819205.1 Actinomycetota bacterium | reverse complement strand
CAACATCGCGTCGAACGCATCGACGACCGGCTCCGTCCGGTACGACGGCGAGGAGATGATCGGCAAGACGGTCAAGGAGATGCGTTTGCTGTGGGGGGCTGAGATGGCGATGGTCTTCCAAGATCCGATGACCTCGCTCAATCCGGTCGTCAAGGTCGGACGTCAACTCACCGAACACGTCCGTTATCACCTCGACATCAGCAAGTCCGAGGCGAGGAACGTCGCCGTTGCGTTGCTCAAGTCGGTGCGCATTCCTGAAGCCGAGCGCCGGCTCGATGCGTTTCCGCACCAGATGTCGGGAGGGATGCGTCAGCGCGTTTGTATCGCCATGGCGCTGGCGTGTGGTCCGCGCATGCTCTTTGCCGACGAGCCGACGACGGCCCTCGATGTGACCGTGCAACATCAGATTCTCAACCTGCTCGCCGAGCAGCAGCGCGACCGGGCGATGGCGATGATCTTGGTCACGCACGATCTTGGCGTCGTCGCCGGACGCACCGACGACATCGTGGTGATGTATGCCGGTCGGGTCGTGGAGACCGCGCCGACCACCACCTTGTTCTCCGAGTTGCGTCACCCCTACACGCAGGGGCTGTTGTGGTCGATTCCGCGTACGACCCAGCCAAAGCACACGCGGCTCAATGCGATCACGGGGCGACCACCCGACTTGATCAATCCACCGCCGGGGTGCAAGTTCGCGCCGCGTTGTCCCTACGCCCAGGATCGCTGTCGCGAAGAGGTTCCCGAGCTGCGCAGTAGCGGTACCCCCGGCCACTCGTTTGCGTGTCACTACCCGGTGGGCTCGCCGGAGAACGAGGCGGCGTTCCAAGCCAATCTCGATGCCGGCGTGCCCGCGGCGCTCTCTGCCGCCGGCCGCGCCGCGGCGAAAGAAGAGGTGGGCGTCTGATGGCGGGTTCTGGGACTGCCCATCTCCGACCTCCAGACGAGGTGCTGCTGCGCGTCGAAGACCTGGTGGTCGAGTTTCCGCAAGGCCGTGGTCGTCTCGTGCACGCCGTGAGCGGCATCAGCTTCGACATCGCGGCCGGTGAGACCCTCGGGTTGGTCGGCGAGTCCGGCTGCGGCAAGTCGACCACGGGGCGCGCCGTTCTGCAGTTGCCGCCGCCGACGAGCGGTTCGGTCACCCTCGACGGGGAGGATCTCACCGAGGTGGGATCGAGCACGATGCGCGAGCGGCGGACGAAGCTGCAGATGATTTTCCAGGATCCGATCTCGTCGCTCAATCCGCGACGCACGGTCGGTGAGGTTGTCGCAGAGCCGCTCGGCGTGTGGGGTCCGAAGAAGAAGACGGAGCAGTGGGAGACGGTGGCGCGCGTCCTCGACGACGTGGGCATTGACCCCGGCGTGGCTCGATACAAGCGCCCCCATGAGTTCTCGGGTGGCCAGTGCCAGCGCATCTCCATCGCCCGCGCATTGGTGATGGAGCCGGAGCTCATCATCTGCGACGAACCGGTGTCGGCACTCGACGTATCGATCCAGGCGCAGATTCTCAATCTGCTCGAAGATCTGAAGAAGGAGCATGGGCTGACGCTCGTGTTCATCGCCCATGACTTGGCGGTGGTGAAGAACATCAGCGATCGCGTGGCGGTGATGTACCTCGGCAAGATGTGTGAGATCTCCGAGGCCGACGAGCTCTACGCCAACCCAGCTCACCCGTACACCGAGGTACTGCTGGAGTCGAGTCCGATTCCCGATCCCGGCGTCGACGTGGAGGACGTTGACGTACTCGAGGGCGACTTGCCGTCGCCGTTGGCGCCGCCATCTGGCTGCCGCTTTCGTACACGGTGCACGCGGGCCACCGACATCTGCACGAACGAAGAGCCGATGATGCGTCGGGTCAGCGACGATCACTTTGTGGCGTGTCACCATCCACTGCTCGAACCGGTCGACATGCCGGTCAATGTGGCGGTCGACGAGTAGGGGCCGGCGTCGACAACCGGACCGCAACGTTCGCGTGACGAAACGGCGCGCTGACTGTAGTGACGCTGGTCACGTCTGCTAGACAACTCTTCATCCCGGGCGGGGACCCGGTTTCAACGGACTTCGCACCGGACCAACCAACGGTTTCGCCTCGGCGCGACCACGAAGGCCAATTGGCCAAGGGGGACAGATGACATCACGACGGACGCTACGGCTTCTCGCCGTACCACTCGCATTGGGGCTGTTCGTAGCCGCCTGCGGGAGCGACGATGATGACGACAGTGGTGAAGGTACGTCCGAAACCACTGAAGCGAGCGGCGGCACCGAGTCCACCGAGCCAGAAGGCGACGGCGGCGACACCGAAGAAGGTGACGGCGGCGGCGAGGACGCAGGTGGCGAAGGCGATGTCGAAGACACCGACACGACCGTTGAGGACACCGACACCACCGTCGAGGTGAACACCGAAGACGTCCGGTCGTACGGCGGCGATGTCGTGTACGGCATCGAGGCTGAGGCCGTCGGGCTGCGTCCCTGGGAGGACACGTGCGGTTCGCCGTGTCTGAACATCCAGCGGGCGATCTACGATCCGATCACCGAGCAGACCGCCGATGGCGAGTACCAGGGCTTCCTCGCCGAGTCGTTGACGCCCAACGAAGACTTCACCGTGTGGACCGTGACGCTGCGCGACGGCATCCAGTTCCACGACGGCACACCGCTCACCGCCCAGACGATCGCCGACATGTTCCCGATCCAGCAGGCGGGCGCGATCACGTCGGGCCTCATCGAGGGTGCGGGGCTGACCGGCGTGGAAGCGACCGGTGACCTCGAGGTGACCTACACGCTGTCGTCGGGCAACTCGGCGTTCCCCGCCGTGCTCACCGGCCAGACCGGCCGTGTGTTCGAGCCGACCGCGGCGCAGTCCGAGGACTTCATCTCGAACCCGGTGGGTACCGGTCCGTTCGTGCTCGACAGCCGTGACCTCGACAACGCCACCACGGTGGTGCGCAACGAGAACTACTGGCTCGAGGACGCCAATGGCATGCAGCTGCCGTACCTCGACTCGATCGAGTATCGCCCGATTCCCGACGAGGGCACCCGGCTCGACGCCGTGCTTTCGGGAACCGTCGACATGATCCAGTCGCTGCGCCAGGGCACGATTCGTGACGCCCGCGACGCAGGCGGCGATTTCGTGTTGTACGAGTTCCAGGGCAACAACACCGGTGGTGGTATGTACAACACCGCCATCGCGCCGTACGACGACGTGCGTGTCCGCCGTGGCCTCACCCTGATGAATAATCAGGAGGCCGTGATCGAAGCGCTCGGCGGTACCGGAATCTCGCTGCCGACCACACAGTGGTTCTCTGAGGACAGCCCCTGGTACAGCCAGGCGGTGGCCGATGCGTGGCCGGAGTTCAACTTCGAAGAAGGCGTGGCCTCGTTGACCGAGTACATCAACGACCCGGCACGTTCCGACGGCAAGGGTGTCGGTGAGCCGATCGACGTCGAGTTGTCGTGTCCGCCCGATCCGACGCTGATCGCCGCCATGCAGGTGATCGAGCAGGTGTGGAGCGGTAGCGGCCTCGTCAACGTCACGCTGACGCAGTTCGACCAGGCGACGCACATCAACAACGCGATCACCGACATCCACCAGGCGCACTGCTGGCGCTGGAGCTCCGACGAGGATCCCTCGATCAGCATCAACCCGTTCGTGGCTCCGCCCGAGGAGTCGCCGGTGAACTTCCCGAACTTCTTCGACCAGGCATGGTTCGATGCGGCGCAGGCCGCGATCCAGACCGATGACGTCGAGGAGCGCAAGGCCGCTTACGAGACGATCATGCTCGGCATCGCAGAGCAGTTCCCGATCTGGTACTCCGGTGGTACGGCCACGATGGTCATGGCCGAGCCGCAGATCCAAGGGATCAACGGCTGGTTGCTGCCGAGCGGTGACGTCGGTCAGGGCTTCCCGAACGCGGAGGTCCGCTGGCACGAGGTGTTCATCGCCGAGTAAGCCGAGGTTGATCGGGTCGCCGGGATGAGAAATCGAGGACGACGTGGTGGAAGTGACCGCACCGAGCGTGGGTTGCCTGATGGCGACGCCACTCACGGTGATGCTGTCCACCGTCGTCCTCGGGTTCCGTCCCGGCGGCCCGATCGATGCAAGTCTCGAACCGGGTGGGGGCCCGGTTCAGTTCCGTGCGCTGTTGCGGAACGACCGGCGGTCATCCCGACCGTGGTCATGAAGGCCGTTTCGGCCAAGGGGGAACAATGACATCACGACGGACACTACGGCTGCTCGCCGTACCGCTTGCGCTGGGGCTTTTGGTCGCCGCGTGCGGCAGCGACGATGACGACGGCGGTGAGGCGACAACGCCGACGACTGCGGCGGACTCCGAGCCCGACACGACCGAGGCGGAGACCGAATCCACCGAGGCAGAGACCGAGACCACCGAGGCCGAAACCGATGACGGTGGTGGCCAGGAAGCCGAAGGCGACGTCGACACCGAGATCGAAGCCGACGTCGAGTCAGTACGCAGCTTTGGCGGCGACATCGTGTTCGGCGTCGAAGCCGAGGCCACCGGTTTGCGGCCATGGGAGGACGCCTGCGGCGAACCGTGCCTTGTCCTCCATCGAGCGGTGTTCGACCAGCTCGCCGAGCAGGCCGCTGACGGCACCTATCAGCCGTGGCTCGCTGAGTCGATCGAACCGAACGAAGACTTCACCGTGTGGACCGTCACGTTGCGGCCTGATGTCACCTTCACCGATGGCACACCAGTGACTGCTCAAACGATCGCCGACATGTTCCCGATCCAACAGGCCGGTGCGGTCACCAGTGGTTTGATCAGCGGCGCCGGGCTTGAGGCTGTCGAGGCGACCGGGGATCTGGAGGTCACCTACACGCTGTCGTCGTCGAACTCGGCGTTTCCCGCGGTGTTGGCCAACGCCACCGGACGCGTCTTCGAACCGTCCGCAGCTGCCGCCGACCCCGATGGGTTCTCCACCAACCCGATCGGCACCGGTCCGTTCGCCGTCGGCAGCCGCGACCTCGATAACGAGACGGTGCTGGTGCGCAACGAGAACTACTGGCTCACCGACAGTGACGGCAACCAGCTGCCGTATCTCGACTCGGTGTCGGTGCGGCCGATCCCCGACGAGGGCACTCGGCTCGACGCCCAGCTCTCGGGGACCATCGACGTGATGCAGACCCTTCGCCAGGGCACGATTCGCGATGCGCGCGACGCAGGTGGCGACTTCACCCTGCTGGAGTTCCAAGGCAACAACACCGGCGGTGGCATGTACAACACGTCGGTTGCGCCGTACGACGACGTGCGCGTCCGCCGCGGGCTGACCCTGATGAACAACCAGGACGCAGTCATCGAGGCGCTGGGCGGCACTGGGATCTCGCTGCCGACGAACCAGTGGTTCTCGGTCGACAGTCCCTGGTACTCCGAGACGGTCGCCGAGGCGTGGCCAGCGTTCGACTTCGACGCCGGGGTGGCGTCGATCACCGAGTACATCAACGACCCTGCCCGCTCCGACGGCAAAGCGGTTGGTGAGCCGATCGACGTCGAGTTGTCGTGCCCGCCCGACCCAACGCTGATCGCGGCGATGCAGGTGATCGAGCAGGTGTGGAGCGGCAGTGGCGTGGTCAACGTCAACTTGACGCAGTTCGACCAGGCAACGCACATCAACAATGCGCTCACCGACGTGCACCAGGCGCACTGCTGGCGGTGGAGCGCCGACCAGGATCCGTCGATCTCGATCAACCCGTTCGTCGCGCCACCCGAGGCGTCGCCGGTCAACTTCCCGAACTTCTTCAGCCAGGAGTGGTTCGACGCAGCACAGGCGGCGATTCAGACCGACGACTTCGACGAGCGCAAGGCGCTGTACGAAACGATCATGTTGGGTATTGCCGAGGAGTTCCCGATCTGGTACTCCGGTGGCACCGCAACGTTGTTGATGACCGATCCGGAGATCAAGGGCATCAACGGGTGGTTGCTGCCCAGCGGCGATGTCGGTGTCGGATTCCCAGGGGCTGCGCCCCGCCTACAGGAGACGTGGATCGAGCAGTGACGTTGTCAATCGGATCGCCGGGATCAGGAGCTGAGTCATGCTGCGCGTGATTGCAACCAGAGTGGTACGCCTCGTGGCAACACTGCTCGCGGTGACGTTCCTCACGTTCACCATGCTCGAGTTCCTGCCCGGCGACCCGGTTGATGCCATCCTTCCGCCGAACGCGGTGCGCACTCCTGAGCTGATCGCTCAGGTGCGCGCCGACCTCAACCTCGACGACCCGTTCTTCCAGCGGTACTTCGCGTGGCTCGGCGACGCGCTCACAGGCGACTTGGGTCAGTCGTATGTCACCGATCAGGAAGTGTCCGAGATCATCACGAGTCGGCTGCCGGTGACCCTGCAACTCGCCGTGATGGCGATCGCCATGGCGTTGATCCTGGCCGTGCCCATCGGTGTGCTCGGCGCCTACAAACAGGGCAAGTGGCCAGACACGGTCACGTCAGCCGGGGTGCAGGTGTCGTTGTCGATCCCGAACTTCATCCTCGGAATCTTCCTCATCTGGCTGTTCTCGGTGAGCCTCGGCTGGTTCCCGGCGTCGAACTGGAACCGATTATCCGACGGGTTGTGGGCCAATTTGCAAACCGCGATCCTCCCAGCCACCGCGCTGGCGCTCGGGCAGATGGCCGTGTTCTCTCGCCTCGTGCGAGCCGACATGATCGGCACGCTGCAGGAGAACTACATCCTGTCGGCGCGGGCAAAGGGTCTGAGCAACCGGTTCATCTTGTTCCGCCATGCCTTGCGGCCGAGTTCGTTGTCGCTGATGACGATCGTGGGCATCAACTTCGGTGCCACCGAGCAACGCACCGAAGTTGATGCCCACGATCGTCATCAGC
>JBCBSO010000219.1:0-6842 GCA_039819205.1 Actinomycetota bacterium | reverse complement strand
TGCACGTCGGGCTGCTCCTCGGCGACTTGAAACGAAGCAGACAGATTGAGGATGGCCCCGCTCGACTGCCGGGCGACCCGGCGCTCAACGATCAGTCGTGGGGCGCGTTGCTCCAACGCCGCTCGATACGGCTCGACGATGGGCGAATCGGCTTCTGGATCCGTCTCGATGCCGACCTCGGAGACGATCCGATCCTGCACGCATGTGGCCTTGCGTTCATGTCCGACAGCGCGCCGGCCTGGCCAGCGCGCTCGATTCATCCGGCCTTCGACGGCGATATGCGCAACCGCGACCAGTTTCAGTTGGCCAGCCTCGATCACACGGTGTGGTTCCATCGCCCCACGGTGGCCAGCGACTGGCACTGGTTCGAGACCCGACCGCATGGGTTGTCGGGCGGTCGAGGGGTGGTGTCGGCCGACGTCTTCCGCAATGGCGGCGAGCACGTGGCGACGATCGCTCAACAGGTGCTCGTGCGCCACCGATCCCCGGCGTAGCTCTCTAGCATGGAGGCGTGCGGTCTCTTGCCACGTTTGTCGCTGCGGTGTCTGCAGTTGCCGCCGTGGCCACGTCGGTTCCGGCGCACGCAGCGGCCGCCGACGCTGATGTCGCCGACGGGTTCGACCGGGTGATCACCCTCGGCGACTCGTTTAGTTCGGGATCGGGCATCCACGCCGACGCCACCGACTACGACGATCACGGCCCGGAACGACACTATTTCGCGGAGCACACCCGCCTCGGCGGCAGTGGTTGTCAGCGTGAGCTCGACTCCACCCCGGGGCCGCGTTTGGCGGACGAATTGGACGCCTCGTTCGACATGGTCGCCTGCGCTGGTGCACGCATCGAGCACGTGCCCAACCAGCTGGCCGCAGCGTCGATCGACGACCGGGGCGCAGGCACGCTGATCTCACTGACGATCGGGGGCAACGACCTGCGCACGCATCGAGGTGAGGTGTGGCCCGATGTGATTCTGCGATGCATCACCTCGGGCGGGTGTAACGAGTCCGACCAGAACCAACCGGCCAATCTCGACGAGATCGAGAGCGACCTCGCCCGCCTCTACACCGTGGCGGGGTGGCGGTTCCGTGACGCCACGATTCGGGTGCTCGCCTACCCACGTCTGATGCAACGCGACCGCTGGGGGTGCGCCGGTGTGACGGGCATGAACCGTCACGAGGCGAAGTGGATCGACGACCAGGTCGACGAGCTGAATGCACGGATCGAGTCGGCGGTCGACCGTGCCAGTGCGGTATCGCGCGCCGACATCGAGTTCGTCCCAGTCGTCGACGAGTTCGACAATCACGGGTCGTGCCGTTTCTGGCAACGTGACCGCTACGTCAACGACGCGGTGTTCGGCGCCACGTTCACCCGCAGCATGACGGCCGACGGCGACGTCCGCGAACACGTCAACGACGGCCTGCTCACGATCAGCGGGGCGTCGTTCCACCCCAGCCAGAAGGGCTACGACGCGTATCTCGACGCGTTGCGGGCGAGTATCTAGTTAGCCGGCCACGCCGCGAGCGGTGAGCCACTGGGCCCATCGCGGGCCGTCGTCCGCCGACACCGCTGCGCCGGCGTCGCCGTAGAGATACGTCCAGATCGACACCGAACGCACCTCGCCGCGGCCCTCGACAGCGAAAAACGCGGTGCCCCGACACGGACGGTCGACCAGCAGCAGCACCGCATGCTCGCCGGCGGCGAGCACCTCGCCGCTGAGGGTCAGGCCGTCGCCGCCATCGGCGGTGAGGCGGTCGCCCACGGCGGGATGCGCCGGTACCCCGAGGTCGGTCGTCAATCGGTCCCACACAGCGTTGCTCGATCCGCCCCACATCGCCATTGGCAGCGATGCGGTGGCTGCCTCTGCCGGGAAGTGGGTGAGGTGGGCGTGCAGGTTCTGGAGGAAGAGCTGCCAGCCTTCGGTCATCCCGTCGTACTGGTCGTCCCAGTCGGCGCCACTTCCAAAGCCGCTGTTGACGAGGCGAACCGTGCATGTCCCGCGATCGTGGTGCGCCTCGATTGTCCACTCGAAGGCCAACCCCGGTCCGCCGTCACCGGGATCGAAGCGCACCCGCTCGGGAGGTTCCCATGCGCCGACCCGGCCGGTCACGTCCATGCCGGGGCCGAACGAGGCCGACATCGAGCCGCCGTCGCGGGGCTCGACGTCGTGGGGTACGTACCACGAGGTGATTCCCGGTCCGGTGGCGATCGCCTGCCACACAGCCTCGGGTGTACCCGGTACCTCGATCGACAGTTCGATCGAGCGTCCTTCATCGGTCATCTGAGTGCTCCTCTTGTTGCGGGCGGGGATGGGCGAGTACGGCCAGGCGGTGCCAGCGTCCGGTTGGCGCAGATGTGTTGTGATAGGTCGCCGCCAGGCGTTGCACCGTGTCGGCGAGATCGGCGGTGAATTGGGAGCGGTCGGCAGCCGATGCGAAGCGGATGTCGGTGTCGATCGTCAGCGAGGCCAGGGGTTGTCCCTCCTCGTCGGCCCGCCGCGTGAGTGTGGCGAGCTCGCGCACCAGGCGTGCGGCGACCGCGATCGCGTACCGCGCCGAGAGGCGGTCGACACGCGACGGATCGACCGCCTGTCGTCCGAGTAGCGACGGCGACAATACGTAGGCGCGGGCGCTGGCCACGAGCACTCGTTCGCGTGCTCCACGACGTTGGCGTTCTTCCACGAGGCGCAGGAGTCCGCACCGTTCGAGCATGCGCACGTGATAGTTCGCCCGTTGCCGACTCGTGGTGAGCGACTCGGCCACGGTTGTCGCCGACCCGGGCTGCTGCAACGCCGACAGCACATCGGCGCGGGCGGGGTCGAGGATCGCCCGTGCCGATGTGCTGTCGTCGATCACCTCGAGATCGACAGGGAGTTCCGCTGCGGGCACCTGGTCAGTCTCCATTAGAAAAAGATAGTTGTCAAATAGCGATCAGCTGGTCGTCGACGGGTGTGTCCTGGGACGACATCCGGCGCATCGGGCGCAGGGCCACGCCGCAGATGTGTTCGTCGTCGCCGGCCACTGCGAAGCCACGTTCGGCGTAGAGCGCGTTCGCTGCACCCATGTAGCGAGGCGCGGTGTGCAGGTCGATCCGCCCGATGCCGGTGGCTTCGCATGTCGCGATCGCCACGTCGAGGAGCCGGCGGCCAATACCCAGCCGGCGTGCCTGGGGCGCAACGTAGAAGCGGTGGAAGACGGCGCGCGCTTCGGCGATTTCGATACCGATCGTGGCGACGGTGCGCCGCCGGTCGCGGGCGATCAGTACCGCATGCGGACTGCTGAAGGTGCGTCGTGGATCGAGCACGTGCGCCGCGAACGATGGGTCGGCGTCGGCCAGGCGTACTCCGGCGGAGGCGCTGATCCACGCCGCGTAGTCGAGCCACAAACGACGCACATCGGCGAAGTCGGCGTCGGAACGGGCGATGTCGATCCCGTCAGCGGGACGGGTGAACGTACCGAGCGGGAGTGGGTGGTCGGCGGTGTGGCAGATGTTGTGGCTGGTCGTGCGGAGAGTTGGCGATGTCGATGTCATGCCCCCAGCGTCGTCATTACCTACAGAGGTGGCGTCGGTAGCGGCTACGCAATTCGGATGTACGTGTCACCGTGCGGTACGTAGGCCGCCGGTACTACGACTCCATCGACAATGCCTGGCGCAGCTCCGCTCGTCCGGAGATGCCGAGCTTGCGGTACACCCGGGCCAGATGCGTATCGACGGTGCGTGTCGACAGCACGAGCCTGCTGGCGATCGCCTTGCTCGCCTCGCCATCGGCCGCCAGCAAGGCGATTTCGCGCTCGCGGGCGGTCAGTGGATCGATGGCGGCCCCGCGGCGCAGGGGCGGCGTGTCAAGACCACCGGCAGCCTCGGCGAGCGCAGCGGCACGCACCCGTTGTGCGGTCGCCGCCCGTTGGTCGCCATCCCGAGCGAGCTGATCGGCGGCCTCCGCTGCGGCCTCCGCTGCGAAGGCCACATTGCCGTTGTTCTCGAAACGGTCCGCGCAACGGATCAGCGCCGCGCCGTCGGCGTCGTGCGCAGCGACCGCATGATCGGCAAAGAGTTCGAAGATGGGACCGTCGAGCGTTGGCGCCAATTCGGTCAGCCGGTCGACGACCGTTGGCGCATCGCCGAATCGGACCACATCATGTAGCAACGCCATCTCGAAGATCGTTACGCCATCGCTGCGCACCGCCGCGGCGGTCGTGAGGAGCTGCTCTCGTGCCGCTGCGAGTTCGCCGCGCGACCCGTCGAGCCACGCGCTGGCGCGCTGCAGCGTGGCCGCCGATGTGGCGACGGGGCTCGGGATGGCGGTCGCCAGGTCGATCGCACGTGCCGCGTCGTCGGAACGACCGGCGAGTAGGTGGGCTTGGGCGACACCCACGTACGCCCACACGAGCGCAGCCTGTTGTCCCGCCGACTCACCGAGTTCGGCGGCTGCGGCGGCATGTTCCAGCGACTCGCCTGGCAGCCCGATGTCGCGGGTCAACTCGCTGAGCGCCAACTCGAACCACACCAGCGCGCTCATCGCCCCGCTCGTTCTGGCCCGATCGATCGCTGGTTCGAGCACCGCACGCGCAGCGTCGTAGTGACCTGCGTAGCCCAGTCCATGCGCCTCGTTGATCACGTGGCGGGCGCTGCCCCGGCGGGCAAGCCACTCCGGCAGCGCCTGTTGTGCATCGGCCGCCTCACGGGCCAGTGTGACACCGGCTGTGCATTGCCCAACCGAGATCAGGCTCGCCGAACGGGCGACAAGGACGTCGACCGATGTGCGCGGGTCGAGCGTTCCCGACAGCCCGTCGAGCGCTTCGAGTGCCGCGACCGGTTGTCCGGCGTTGGCCAACGTGACCGCCCGTTGCGCTTCGATCGTGGCGCGCGCCGTCTCGTCGTTGATCTGGCTACCGACACGTGCGCAGGTGGCCAACGCGCCGTCGAGGTCGCGGGCGGTGAAGAATTGCACGTCGGCGAGGCGAACTGCGATTCGGGCGCGGGCGGTGTCGTCGATATTGAGCTCGGTAGCGGCGGCGAGATGGTCGATTGCCGCGTCGACACGCCCGAGTGATGCCGCGGCCTCGCCGAGAAGGTGGAGTCGCTCTGCGGCCATGTCGTTAGTGATCCCGTCGGCCGCGTCGTCGACGTGTTCTGTCGTGGCGTCGTGCAACAGGTCGATCGCCAGTTCGGGATCGTGACCAAGGAGTGCCACGCGCGCCGCGTGGATACGCCGTGGCAATGCCACGTCCCCGCCGCTGCGGATCCGCCACGACACCACCCGCAGCTCGTCGTCGCGGCGACGGGCGCCGTGTGCTTCGACGAGATCGGCGAGCCGCCGAAGCAATGTGCGGCGACGAAGGGCGGGGAGCTGGGCGTCGAGAATTTCACCGAAGAGCGGGTGGGCGAGACGCACAGCTGCGCGGCGCTGCGACTGGACCAGTTCGATGAGCCCTTCGCGTTCGAGGTACGTGAGGACGTCCGAGCCGAATGCCGCTTCGAGGTCCGCGAGACCGAGCCGTTCGCTCAGCGCGAGGTGCTCGAGTACGTCGCGACCGGCCTCGTCTACGTCGGCGAGGTGTTCGGCGATCAGCTCGTCGAGCTGGACGGTGGCGGTCGGCCGTCCACCGATCACCCATTTGCCTGCGGCGATGGTCAACCACCCACGGTCGCGGCCACCACGAACCAGCTCGGTCAGAATCTGCAGGTTGCCGCCTGATAGCTCGGTCAGTCGGTCCACCGCGTGTTCGTCGACCGGGCCGCCCAGCACGTGGCGGATCAGCCGGCCAACGTCGGGGGCTGGGAGTGGGCCGAGGTCGAGGCGCTCGAGGTGACCGTCGCGGTGCAGACGCGACAGGCGCGACGATGGCGTGCGCCCACTGCGGACGGTGCCGATCACGTACAGGTCGCGGGCGACGATCGAGGGCACGAGCAGCGCCAGCGATGTGTCGTCGAGAAGGTCGATGTCGTCGATCGCCAGCACCGTCATGGCGGTCGAACGTGTGCCAGGCGACGTGGTCTCGGCGTCGCCGGTGAGAAAGGCGCGCGCTGTGTGGAACAGGGCAGTGCGTTCGTCGGTACTCACTCCGGTGCGTTCGAACAGCGATGATGGAAGCAGGTGAGCCAGCGCTCCCAACGGAATCTCAGCCGCTGCTGCATGACCGACGGCCTGGAGGACTCGGTACTCGTCGTCGAGATCGTCGATCGCCTCGCCGACCAGGCGTGTCTTGCCGGCGCCTGCCGGCCCGACGACGACGATGCCGCCGGTGCGCTGCTCGGCGACTCCGGCCCGTAGCGCCGTGACGAGTTCGCCACGACCGGTGAACGGCCACGACGTTGCGGCGCTGCCGAGTGTGGCTCGTTCGGTCGTGGGCATCACCCCGAGCGTACGTGCGCAGCGTCGTGCGCGCAGGCGGTGGGATCAATCCTGCTCGAGCCAGCGATGGCTGGGTTCGGCCGCCGTCAGTGGCGACCCGCCGTGCAACGCCGCAGGCGGTGGGATCGATTCGAATGCCGCGCACGTGAGCACGAAGGCACCGAAGCGCTGCCACCAACCGTGTGCGGCCTGTGTCTCGTCGCCGTCGACCGGCGCAAGGTGGGCGACAAAGGCCGACCAGCCGTGGGCGGTGTGGTCGCAGAGCTCGATCTCGACCGATCGAGTGTCACGCCGGAGCCCGGTTTGTATGACCTTGAGCGCACTCTCCTTGGCCGACCACATCAGGTTGGGTCGCAGCGTTCGGTCGTTGCCGACGGCTGTCTGCTCGACCTCGGTGAACCAGTCGGTGACGAAACGGTCGGTGCGTGCTTCGACCAACTCGAGGTCGCAGCCGATCGGGTCGGACGACGAACCGGGCGCAGTGGTCATGCAG
>JBCBSO010000218.1:0-6846 GCA_039819205.1 Actinomycetota bacterium | reverse complement strand
CGGCGCGGGCCAGGTGATACGCGCGCTCGCGGCGTCCTCGGGCACCGACGTCACGGCGATGGTCGTGTCGTCGATGTGGCGCTGCGCAGCGGCGACCACGGCGGCCGCGACCCCGGGCTTCTCGGCCACGTCGTGGGCCACCGAACCCGGCAACGAGCGCCAGTCGTAGAGGATCTCGGGGACGTGCACGACCCGTCGTGCTGCACGGCTCGCGCGCAAGGTGAACTCGCGGTCGGGGCATGGCGCAAAGCGCGCCTCGAGCCCGCCGACGCGCTCGATGAGTGCTGCGCGCACGGCCACCAGGTGGTTGAGGTAGTTCTGCCCGAGCAGTCGCTCGGGCGACCAGTCGGGCTTGCGGTACACATCGAGCATCTGGCCGTCGGCGTCCACGACCTGCTCGTCGGTGTAGATCAGATCGACATCGGGGTGCGCTGCGATCGCCGCGCTGAGATGGGCGAGCGCGTCGCTGTGCACCCGATCGTCGTGATCGCAGAACACGATCCAGTCGCCCTGCGCTGCGGCGATTGCGTCGTTGGTCGCAGCCGCAATGCCGCCGTTGGTGGCTCTGCGGAGCGCCCGGAATCGCGGATCGTCGAGCGCCCGCGTCTCGACGAGTTCGATCCCTGCGGTGTTGGTCGAGCCGTCATCGACGGCGACGCACTCCCAGTTGCCAGCCTGACCTGCCAGGGCGTCGAGCTGCTGAGCCAACAACGTTGGATCGCTGTTCCACAGTGGCAGCACGAACGTAAAGGTCGTGGCGTGGTGCGCGGCGGTCATGTCGCCCGCGGTCACGCGCTCCGCCTCACTCGTCGTTCGGCCACGGAAGCGCAGGGTACCGAGCGCATATCGCGGCGACGGCCTCATCCGCGGCAAGGTTGGTCAGCGACACCATCGAGCCTTGGCGTACGCGGTAGCGCCCCAGGATCTCGCGATGAATCGCCGCACGTCCGTTCTGTGCTGCGAGACGCAGCCAGAGATCCCAGTCCTCCCAGCCGTACACCATGCCCTCGTCGGGTCGGTATCCGCCGAGATCCCACCATGCCTCGGCGCGCCACATCGCCTGGGCATCGATGTAGTTGGCCACGCACAGTCGGCGAGGGTCCCAGTCGATCGCGCTGCGCAGGTTGCGCTCGTCGCCGAAGTCTTCGAGGATCGAGTACGACGCTGCCGCGTCAGGTTGTTCGAGCAGTGTTGCCCGCAGGCGGTCGAGCGTCGTGGGGTAGAGGTGGTTGTCGGCGTCGACCACCATCACGAACGGCGCGCGGGCCATGCTGAACCCGGTGTTACGTGCCCGCGACAGACCCTCGTTGGCGTCTTTGCCGACGAGCAGGATCGGCACGTCAGGGTGGGCCTCGATGAATGACTGGACCACTCGTCGGCCGCCATCGGTGGAGTGATCGTCGATCACGATGATCTCGAACTCGACCGCCTCGCTGGCGACGATGCTGTCGAGCGTCTCGACGACGAGGTCGGCGTAGTTGTAGAGCGTGACGACCACACTGACCTCGGGCCGCGCCGCCTCGTAGCTCGGTGATTCGACACGTTCGATGTGCATCTCGAAGCCATGCGCCAGTAGCGAACGCAGCTCGTCGATGCGCCGCAGCGCCGTGCCCTCCGCCAGCGCCAGCTGTTTGGCCCGGCGTTGTACTTCGCCATATGGCGTCATCGGTCCCAGCCGCTTGACCGGCTGTTGGGTTTCGCCGTGCAGTGTCCAGCGGCCGCGCAGATACTCCCGCGAGGCAACGTGGCCCTCGACGTGGGGGAGTACCTCCCGCTCGATCTCATCGAGGAGGGCGACCACGGTCGGCCCGAGGGCCAGCTCACCGGTGACCGCTGCGCGCCCTGCCTCAGCCACGTCAGCGCGTTGTTGCTCGTCGTCGAGGAGATCGATCAGCGCGTCGCCGAGGTCGGCTGGAGCGGCCTGTGCAAAGTGCTCGCCGGCCACGAGCGGCGCATGCGCTTCCGACGGCTCGGTGAGCACCGCACACCCGTTGGCCATCGCCTCGACCATGCGCACCCACTCGAAGTAGGCCGGAGCGTCTGCCGGGCGGTCGCGATGAATGTTGATCAGGACCTTGGCACGTGCCAGCAGCGCTGCCTTGTCGGCGCCGAACACCAACCCCGGAGTCGACTCGTCGACCGGGCGGTCGAAACGAAACAGCCGGAGCTCGCTGCGTCGGCGGACCAACATCGGCGCCAGGTCGGCCAGCAGTGCGCCCCGTCGATCGTCGAGGGCGCCGAGAAACAACACATCGATGTCTCGATCAGTCGGTGGGGCGATTAGCGAATCGACCGCACCGACCTGCAGGTGCCGAGCGTCGATGCCGTCGGAGCGCAGCGCGTCGACCGCAACGCGATTGATGTCGAGCGTGCGCAGCCCACGACGAGCGACATCGGCCGTCAGCCGGAACCACGGTGTGCCGGGCTGCTCGGTGCCGATACACACGCTCGCTGCGGCGGCTCGTTGAAGATCGCGCGTCGGGGCCGGGCACAGCTCGAAGAACTCGTGGGGCGCGACAACGAGGTTGATCGCGCCGTCCGGCTCGGGCAGCCGATCCGTGACGAGTCGTGCCGCGTACGCCGTTGCCGCAGCCTCGACGACCATCTCGGCGATGTCGCGCATGAACCGGTTGCCGTCCGGGGCAACAAACACCTGCACAGTGGGGCGGCCGGTGTTGGTCATTCCATCGGTGGCGCGCTCGCCGGTTCCACAGGCGGGCCCGGGGGCAGCGCCTTCGGGCCGAGCCCGAGTGCATGCGCAAGGCGACGCGGGGCGCGGCCCAGCTTGCGTAGCGCACGCGTCGCCAATCCCTTCTTGTCGGGATGGGCGACCGCATCCTTGGTCATCTGGGCGACCAGGGCCCGGCGGCTGACGGCGGTGGGGAGCGACTCGGCGAGCTGGCGGACCTCGGTGCGGCGGGCGAGTGCGTCGTTGCGCAGATCGACCAGCTCGGCGTCGACGATCTCCAGTCGTCGTCGCAGCTCGGCGTTCTCCGCGCGCAGTCGGTCGAGTTCGCTGGCTGCCACGGCGCCAACGCTACCGACGCGCTCGTTGCCCGTTTGGGGTGGATCGGCGCTCACCGCTGGCGGAACTTCTCCACCCGCGCGCGGGCCGCGCTCGCAAGACCGCGGGCACGGCGCTGCAGGGTGCGCGGCGTGATGCGCGGCACCGCCTGGCCTGCCGGCCTGGCCCGGAACGCGATGTCGATCTCCAGCATGTCGTCGACCACGGGATCCTCGAACGGCACCGTGAGAAACCCACCCGCCCGTAGCACACCACCACGAGTGTCCGTCGGGTGGCCGCCGACCCAACGCAGTCGCTCGTCGTTGGTGCGATCGATACGCATCGCCACGCGGCCGCTCGCGCCGATGATGTGCAGTCGGCCGAGCTCGAAGCTGAGCGCTGCGGTCCCGATGTCGATGCGCACCTCGCGCACCTGACCAACCGCTGCGGTGAGGCGGAGCATCGACCAGCCGCGTGGCGAGCGGTGCGGCACGGTTGCCACCTGTGCACTGGCCAGCACATCGTCGGGCGGGAACACGGCGATGAGTGCCTGGCCCACCTCTGAGGGCGGACACAACTCGGCCGCGGCCACGCCCGCCTCGACCGCGTCGAGTTGTGCCGCCAACTCACTGTTGGCCAGTGCGGCAGCGCCGTGCAGCCAGTACACGTGGCGGGTGCCGATCATGTCCGTGTCGGCAGCGTTGGCGAAGCGCAACAGCTCGGCGGCCTCGGCAGGCACGAGCGGTTCGTGGCCGCGGCCCCCGACGTCGTCGTGCTCCCACGTTCCCAGCTCCTGGGCCAAGCGGGCACTCGGCCGGCGAATGGTTCCGGCCAGCCCGGCCAGAAGGGTGCGCCGGTACGCGTCGCTGCGCAGACGTTGATCCGCCGAGGCCTCGGGAAGGCGGGTCTGTCGGAGCCGGGCGTAGTCGAGGACGCCGCGCCGGGCCGTGCGCCGCGACTCGAGTGCGCCGCCCGGGTCGTCTGCGAGAACGGGCGATCCGCTGTCGTCGATATCGACCAAGGTGCCGATCTCGGGGGTGCACAGCTGTTCGACGATCTCGGGTGTGCGCATCACGATGTCGGGATCGCTCGTGGTCGAGCGCTCGACGCCGATTGGGACAACGCCGTCGTCGGGGAGGAAGCCGGCCATACGCGCCCCGCCGGCGACGCGATCTCGCCCGGGCCTCGAGAGCATGAGGTACAGACCGATCAGCTCGACCGACCAACCCTCCGCCGCGAGGATCGCGTGCAATGCCTCTTGGATCGTGCCGCCCCAACCGATGTCGCACACCACGATGCGGTTGTGGTCGTCGGCGTCAAGCGCGCGCTGCAGGTAGCGCATGACCCGCGCTCGCAACGCGGCGGACGACGCCACGATTGCCGTACGCAGCTGTTCGTCGTTGGCCATCGCCTCGATCGCCGGGAGGAAGTCGGCGTCGCTGAGTAGCCCGTCGCCGATCACCCGGGTGACGGTGGCACGATCGACGTCGAACGCTTCGGTGACGTGGTCTGGACGGAAGGCGGCGCGCCTGATCAGTGCTCGCACGAGTTCGTCCGACGTCCCCTCGATCACCGCCGCACGGCCCATCACCCAGCGTGAGGCATGCACGTGGGCCGCGCGCGGCGCGTCCGGCCGCAGTGCGGCGACGACGTCGCTGATGAACCCGCCCTCGCGCAGAAGGTAGTGCACCTTGCCCACGCCGAGATCGGTGGTTCGGGCGGTGATCCAGTCGGCGAAACCGGTGAGCAGCGGTCCGCCGACGGTGACCCCGAACTCGTACGTCGCGGTCGGACCGCCGCCCGCAGCGCGGGCGCCGCCCTCCATCAGCAGTAGCTCGCGCGACAGCGCCGATGCGCCCGCATCGGTTCCGTGGATCGCCGAGAACGAGGCGAGCGCGTGGGGCATCGCGGGACCGATGCGCTCGCTGTGGGGGATGTCGAGGCCGACAAAGTGCGTTCCTGCATCGTGCGCCGCGGCAGCGTCGGCGTGGGGGTTGTCGCCGATGTGCAGCACGCGCCGGGGGTCGATGCGGTGGTGTTCGAGGGCGTGCGCAAGGAGCTTTCCGGCCTTGTTGTCGCGGTGTTCGCTCGACACAACGACGTCGAATAGCGGCGGGAGCTCGATTCCGAGCCCGGCGAACAACGCCAGCAGTTGTTCGCGCGAAAAGTACGTGTCGCTGACGAGCGCCACCGAAACGCCCGCGTCGTGTGCGTGCTGTAAGAGCTCGATTGCGGGTTCGATCGGACGGAGGTGGCGTTGTTCCATCTCGATCTCTGCCGTGACGCCGTCGGCGACGCCACCGATCCGTTCGATCCACGCTGCGGGCATTCGTTGCCAGATCTCCTCGATCGTGCACTCACCGACACCGTGATCGCGACGCGCCGCGGTGCGGGCACGACGTTCGGCGTGGATCCGAGCGTCGAGCACGTCTTCGGGCGAGACGTGGTCGGGGACGAGGCGTGCGTCGACGAGGTCGCCGCCGAGCACCACGAAGAGGTCGTGCGGACTGGCGGCATCGCGCCACAACAACGTGTCGAACACGTCGGAAGTGAGCAGTTCGATTCCGCCGCGGTCGATCAGGCTGCGGGCGTCGGAGTAGACGGTTTGTGTCGTCGCCATGAGCGGTCGCTGAGCCTACGACGTGGTTGGACCAGCACGCGGCCCTAACCTCGCATCCGTGCCGGGACCCGACGACGACGAGCTGGCGCGCCTGCGTGCGCTCGTGGGTCCGTCCGAGCGGGCCTATGGCGATGCGGTTGCCGACGCCGATCGGGCGATCGCGGCAGCGAAGGCGGCAACACTCGAGGCGGGCGCGGCGCGTGGCGAGCTCGCCGAGATGCGCGTGGAGCTAGCGCGCGCCCGTCAGGATCAGGACCTGTTTCAGCGACGAAGGACGATGGGTGCAGGGGAGTACCTGATCGACCTTCTTCGCGAGGCCTGGCGCGATGTGTTGCGTCCACGACTCGCGCACGTCGCCAGACGCGTGCCCAGGCCGCAGGGTCGGGAGACTCGGGGCGGCCAGTGACCGTGCCGGTCCGTGTCTCGGTGGTCACCTCGGTGTTCGACCCGCGCCTCGGCGAGCTCGTGGCCTGCCTCGGCTCGGTCGACGCGCAGGCTGATGTCGAGTGGGAACACATCGTGGTCGACGACGCATCGACCAACCCGGCGATTCGCGACGTCTTGCGCGCCCGTCGCTCAGCGCGCCGGACCGTGATTGAGCGACCGGTGAACGGCGGCATTGTCGCTGCGACCAACGACGCCATCGCGCGGGCGAGCGGCGAGTTCGTAGCGCTGCTCGACCACGACGACGTCCTCACCCCGAATGCGTTGTCGACGATGATGCGCGCGGTCGACGATCACCCGGATATCGTGACAAGGTGAACATAGACAAGAGACGCGCTGCGCATGAGGCCGAGTTACTCGACTCGCAGATTTCAAGACTAGAGAATCAGATGCAACAGAAGGAGAAGGAAATCCGCGAAGGCCTTATGCGTGAGCGGCAGATTACGGACGCCAATGCCGAGAAGATCACCAAGCTTAGTTCTGAGCGCGATGAAGTGCGTAAGATGAATGAGAAGCTGCTGCGGAAGGACACGCAGTACTTGCATACAATACGTCAGAAAGAACAGCAGTATGAGAAACTACAAGAAAGGTAAGCGAGGTGAATGAGTATTGGAAGTGGTATTTCTCTCTGTCCTAATGAAGCGTCTACGGATCTATATACAGGCTTAACAAGGTTCTTGTCGATAAACGTAAAGAGGCACGCGGGGAGATAGATTCAGCAAGCGTTGTTCTGAAGTCACCTGCTCCATCTAATCTTAGGGGTGGTAAGGCAGCAGAG
>JBCBSO010000217.1:0-6906 GCA_039819205.1 Actinomycetota bacterium | reverse complement strand
GGCGCATGATCGTGTTGTCCGGGGAGCCTGGCATCGGCAAGACGACGATCGCGTCGGCCGTGGCTCGGCGGATCCACGAGCGCGGCGGCGCGGTGCTGTTCGGTCGATGCGACCGGGACTTGGCGGTTCCGTTCCATCCGCTTATCGAGGCCATCGACGCCTGGGTGCGCAGCCTCGACGATGATGTCCGTGGCGAACAGGTGAGGCAGTTCCCGATGCTCGCCCGCGTGTCGACGCATGCTGCCCGCCACGTCGATGCGCCGCCAGCCACGGCGTCGCCGCCCCGTGAGCAGTTGGCGCTGTTCGACGGGATCGCCGAGTGGCTCGTCGCGTGCAACGCGCTGCTGGTAATCGACGACGTGCAGTGGGCCACCGATGCGACCACGCTGTTGATACGGCATCTCCTGGCACAGCCCGGTTCGGCGATCCGGATGTTGGCAACGGTTCGCTCCGACGAGGTCGACTCGCTGCTACGTGACATCATCGCCGAGGCGGAGACCGCTGGACGGCTGTCGCGGGTCGAGATCGGCGGGCTCGATCAGGCATCGGTTCGCGAGCTCGGGTTCGACGGCGACATCGAGGGCCTCGTGCGGCGAACCGGTGGTAATCCGCTGTTCCTCGAAGCGCTCGGGACCGGGCGCGAAGTGACCTCGATCGAGTCGGCGGTGCAGCGGCGTGTGCAGGCCCTCGACGACTCGGTGACCGAGGTACTGCGGCTGGCGGCGGTGATCGGCATGGAGATCGACGTCGCGGTGCTCGAGCAGTCGCTCGACGTCGACGGCGACGACATCCTCGACGCCCTCGACGCGGCAGCCAGTCACCGGATCGTGCGCGAGGTCGGCCCAGGCCGATTTTCATTTGGCCACGGGCTGGTCCAGGAAGCGTTCAGCCAGCAGCTCACTCAGACGAGACGGCAGCGGTTGCACCTCCGTGTTGCCCGCGTGATCGAGACCCGCGCCCCCACCGAGGTCACATCGCTTGCCCGTCACTTCGACCTGGGTGGCGACGTCGAGAAGGCGATCTTCTACATCAAGCGCGCGGCTGAACAGGCGGTGCAGCTCGGCGACCCACGATCGGCGACCGCTCACTTCGACCGCTTGGCCGAGCTGGAAACCGACGACGAGGCGCGATTGTGGGCCGAGTTCTACGCCCTCGAGACCGAGATCAACGCGGGCCGGTATCCGCGGTCGCGCCTTGAGCGTGCGCTTCGCCTAATGCGCGAAGCCAAGTCGCGCAACATGGTCGAACTCGTGGCACGGACGGCCAGTCACATGGCCGGGTACGCCACCGCGGCCGGCGCGCACAACGCGTTGGTCACCGAGGTCATCAACTACGTCGATCTCGATGAGATCGACGATCCGCAGCTCAAGATTCGAGCCGGCGCCGCGCTCACGATGGAGGCGGTGACCAACCGCGGCGATCTCGAAGGTGGTCGGGCGATCGTCGACCAACTACGGCCGCTGGCCGAGGCGAGCGGTGACCCGGCGGCGCTGGCGATGTTCTACACATGCGTTGCATGGACCTCGTTCCGTGGACCAAGCGAGTTGGGGATTGCGCTCGACGCGGCGCGTCGCGCCCTGGATCTGCTGAGTCCTGATCAGGCTGCGCCGATGGAGGCGCTCGGAGCCGCGTTCATGTCCGGTGTCTACTTGCTGCGCGCCGGTGACCTCAACGGCGCGCAACGAGCCAGCCGTGAGATGGTCGAGTTGCTGCGCGGCACGGAGTTCCTGATCTTCAAGCATGCGGCGCGGTCGATTGACATCTCCGCCCACATCGCCCGCGGAGAATTCGCCGAAGCCGAGCGCCTGATCGCCGAAAGCGAGGCCTCGTCGCTCAACGACGAGCACGACATCGACGCGGATGGCATCTATGCGATCGAGCAATTCGCTATTCGCCGCGAGCAGGGTCGATTGCACGAGATCGCCCGGCCGTTACAGCTCGTCATGCGGATCGACCCGCAACGCGAGCATGTGTGGCGGCCGGGACTCGCAGCGATGTGCGCCGAAGTCGGCATGCTCAACGAAGCACAGTGTGAGCTTGACCATCTGCTTGCCGACGCAGGGGCACGCCTCCCCGAGAGCCACGATGGCCGCCATTTGATGGCGCTGTCGTTCTGTGTCGACGCCGCGGTCGCGTGCGACGACTCCGCCGCGGCGTCCGTACTGATCGAGTTGCTCGAGCCGTGGCGCGACTTTCATGTCTCTAGTGTCGGCGCGCTCTACCTCGGCCCAGTGAGCCGGCAGCTTGGGCGCTTGTGCCATTTGCGTGGCCGGATCAGCGAGGCCGAGGCGCTGCTTCGACGATCGATCGACCAGAGCCAGCGCGCACCCACGCCGGTGTTCGAGGCGCGCAGCCGTCTGGAGCTGGGCGCACTGCTCGCCGAGCATGACCGGCGGGTCGAAGCCCGCCAGGAGGCAACGCGTGCGGTTGAGATCGCAGGGCCACTCGGCATGGGCGTCGTTCACCGGGCTGCGCTGGCGTTGGCGACCTCCACTGTGAACTGACGGTGCCGAATGAACGATTTGCGGCAGAACTGCGAACCGTCCGCTTCTACGGTGGCCGCAACGACGAGGGGAACTCAATGAGCATCACGATGGACACCACCGACGAACTACTCGACCGGGTTGCCGGGCTGCGATCGACGATCGAAGCGCACGTGGACGAGAACGAACGGACGTGCCGGCTGGCCGATCCCGTCTACGACGCCCTGATCGCTGCGGGGATGTACAAGATGATGACTCCGGCGTCGTTGGGTGGTCTGGAAATGCACCCATGCGAGGTGTATCCGGTGATCGAGGCGCTCGCCGCGATCGACGGCGCGACGGGATGGAACGTCAACCAGAGCACGTCGGTATCGATGTTGATGAGCGCGTTCGGTGGCACTGCGCGCGACATGTTCACCCGCGATCCCTCTGCGCCGCTGTGCAGTTCGGCCTTCCCGCCAGCCTTCGCGTCGAGAGTCGACGGCGGCATCTCGGTCAACGGTCGCGTTGCGTTTCTCAGCGGTGCTGCACGGGCGGTCACCGGCTTTGCCACCGCAGTGGTCGTCGACGCCGGGGAGCCCGTGATCGATCCCGAGACCGGTGCGCCCGAGGTGCTGATGATGGTGTTTCCCATGAGCGACATCGAGGTCGTCGACGTCTGGAACCCCGTTGGCATGCGCGGCACGGGGAGCAACGATGGGGTGTTCGCCGACTGTTTCATCCCCGAGGAACGGTGCGGGCCGTTCGCCTTCCCCACCGTTCGTCCGGAAGAGTGGGCAAATCCGATGTACGGCTTCATCCCGTTCTTTGGGATCACGGTGCACGCCATCGTCCCGCTCGGGATCGCCACCGCAGCACTCGACGAAACGCTCGAGATCGTGGCCACCAAGACGCCGAACTTCTTCGACGTACCACTGCGCGAGCGAACCACCGCCCACGACTTGCTCGGCCGGTGCCGTGCGGAGATCGAGGCGGCTCGAGCCTCGATCGACGCTGTCACCCGACGTTCGATAGAGGAACTCGCCGCGACCGGTGAGTCGCTGTCGACAGATGCGCGGATCAGTGTGCAGCTCGCCGGGGCCAACGCCGCCACCGTGTCACGTCGTGTCGGCGACACGGTGCGGAGCCTTGCTGGTACCAGCGCGATCAAGTCGGGGACATCGCTCGAACGTCGCCTGCGCGACATCGACACGATCACGCAACACTTGGTGCTCCAGGAAGGCCGGTACGCGTCGGCCGGCGTGATGATGCTCGGGGAGCCGTCGGATCTGGCGCTGCTCAATATCTGAGCGGCGCCCGCCGCTCAGGTGGCGGGGTGTCCGGTCGCCGAGGCGGCGAGTCCCTGTACGAAGTCGGGATTGACTTCAGACACTTCGATGATCGCGTCCGCCGGCACGCCGAGGTCGGCGGCTTGCTGGCGAATTGCGTCGGCGTCCGGTGCTTCGTACAGGCAGTACGACTTGCGTTTGTCGGCCGACAAGAAGCTGAAGAACCAACGGAGCTCGTGGTCCTTGTTGTAGTCGAGGAGTTCTTTGAACTCAGACTCAGTCTGTTCCTGGACTTGTTCGGCAAAGCCGCGCTCGATCAGAAATAGCCCCACGACCAGACACTACACCGCCCGTCGCATGCCGCGATCAGAACAGGCGGAGGTCGTCCGGGCGCAGGCCGCGCAGTTCGTCGTAGTCGACTTCGACCCAGCGGTAGCCGCGTGACTCCGCCAGCACGCGCGCTTGTGGCTTGATGACCTGTGCGACGAACACGCCGCGCACGTCGCCAAGTGATGAGTCGAGCTGGAGGCGGTCGATGTAGCGCGTGAGTTGCTCGACGCCGTCGATTTCGCCGCGTCGCTTGACCTCGACGGCGACCACGCCGTCGTCGGCGTCGCGGCACAACAGATCAACTGGACCGATCGCCGTCGGGTACTCGCGGCGAACGAGTCGTAGACCGTCTTCGATCGACTCTGGACTGGAGGCGAGCAGTTCTTGAAGGTGTGCCTCGACGCCGTCTTTCTGCAGTCCGGGGTCCTCACCCATCTCGACCTCGACGTCGCTCACCACTTCGTGCAGCTGGATCGTCAACGTTTCGCCCTTCGGGTTGGTGACCGTCCACGTCGACTCGTCGGTCGACAGCGTGTTGGGCGCATTCATCCAGTTGAGCGGCTTGTAGGCGCCGCCGTCCGCATGAATGGCCACGCAGCCGTCGGCCTTGACCATGATCAACCTGGTGGCTTCTGGGAGATGGGCGTCGAGCCGCCCCGAGTAGTCGACCGAGCAGCGGGCGATGACCAAACGCACGAGCGGCGACGCTACCTGGGCAGGCGCGGACGGTCGGCCTCGACGTGGTCGCGCATGCGCTTTTGGATCAGGGCACGCCGCTCTTGCAGCTCGCGGTAGGTGAGCTGATCGACGCTTTCGTCGAGTCCGAGCGCAGCGCGGGCTCCGCCCATGTCGAATTCGACCGAGTTCGGATCGATCCCGAGTTCTTGCCCGAGCCGCTCACCGTGTTTCTGAGCGAACAACATCGATATGGTCGCCACCTCGCCCAGCAGGTCGAGGTCGGGGGCCAGCCGGGCGATCGCCCCGTCGATGAACACCATGTTCTTGACGTAGAGCATCAGCTCCTTGGGCAGTTTCGCCCCGTAGCCGAGCATCGCCTTCACCACTCGTTGGACTTCCTTGACCATCTCCTCGCCGGTGAGCGTTGTCGGGTCGACCGGCGGTCGGTCCAGCCGAAGGTCGCGGACCACTGCATCGAGATCGGTGTCGGCGGGGAGCGCCCCGAGATCGCGCAACGCGTCGATCTGCGTGTGCGGATCGTTCGTAGTGGCGCCGAGCATCAAGCGCAGGAACGCATTGCGCCGAGCTCCATCGAGCCGGGCGACGATGCCGTAGTCGAGCAGTGCGGTCCGGCCATCCGGCAGCACGAACAGGTTGCCGCCGTGCAGGTCGCCATGGAAGATGCCCTCGACGATGGCCCCTTCCATGAAGGCGACCATCGCCGTGCGCACGACCTGTTCGGTGTCGATTCCCGCATCGCGCATGCCGGCGACGTCGTCGAACTTGTAGCCAGCAACCCGCTCCATCACGAGCACCCGACGCGTGACCAGCCGGGGGTGCGGACGGGGGACGACATAGAACTCCTGGTGGAGGTCGTGGAGCATTACGGCCACGTCGAGCATGTTCGCCGCCTCGAGACGGAAGTCGAGCTCCTCGACGATCGTTTCGGCAAAAAGCTCGACGAGTGCTGGCGGATTGGCCAGCGCCGCGACCGGGATTCGTCCGATGAGATAGGGAGCCAGCCAGGCCATGACCCTGAGGTCCTTGCGCACGAAGGCGTCGACCGTTGGCCGCTGGACCTTGACCACCACGTCTTCGCCAGTGTGCAGACGGGCGGCATGGACTTGGGCGATCGAGGCCGCTGCGAGCGCGTTCGGCTCGAAGCTCTCGAACACATCCTCGAGCCGACGCCCCAACTCTTCCTCGACGGTCTGGCGGACGACATCGAAGGATTCGGCGGGCACCTGGTCGCGACAGCGCTTGAACTCCTCGACCAGCTCCGGCGGAAACAAGCCCTCGCCCGACGAGATGATCTGGCCGAGCTTGATGTAGGTCGGCCCGAGCGCCTCGGCCGCAAGGCGTAGCCGCCGGGACAGATCGGCCCGGCTGGTTTCGGGAGTGGCAAATCGCCCGCGCCGCCGAGTGATCGCCCACGGCGCAAGCGCCCCGCCGAGCCGGCCGAGCACGGTCAACACGCGCGCGCCGGGCGGCATCGTGGACGGTTTCGTGAGCGTCGGCACGGACGCACGCGCGGCAGCCCGCCGTTCGTCGATGCCGTGGAGCCACACGATGTGGTCGCGGTCGAGGATCCACGGTGCCTGCTCGGTGAATGATCCCCAGGCGAGATCGGGGGCGGAGGTCACCGTGTCATGATGCCGGAGAGCTCGGCCGAACCGTCGACGGTGCACCGAATCTGTCCGTTCCGATGCCGGGCTTTCGGCTTGCCTGCAGAGTCGTTGTCGCGCTCGTGTGGGCATGTCATGATGCGCTCGTGACCGACACTCGGCCCTTTCGCGTTCTCGGAATCCAGCAAATCGCCATCGGTGGTCTCGACAAGGGCGCACTGACCGGGTTGTGGTCGGGTCTGTTCGGCGTGGAGGTGGTCGACTCGTACCGCAGTGAGTCCGAGAATGTCGACGAGGACATTCTGCGGCTGGGCACCGGTGTGCATGCCGTCGAGGTCGACTTGATGCAACCGCTCGACCCCGAACGATCGCCGAAGGTGCACGTGCCAACGCTGAATCACGTCGGACTGTGGGTGGACGACCTCGTGGCCTGCGTCGACTGGTTGACCGCACAGGGCATGCGGTTCACGCCCGGAGGCATTCGTCAAGGCGCCGCCGGGCACGACGTGTGCTTCATCCATC